>CAZKZI010000162.1:0-6290 GCA_964557205.1 uncultured Lentisphaeraceae bacterium | reverse complement strand
CAATTGGCCAATGCGGCAAAAATGCGCGAGCAGTTCGAGAAACTGGCCCGCGAGACCGCGGCCAAAGAGATACAGCGACGCGAAGAAGAGGCTCTGCTGGCCGCCCAAGAGGAGGCCGAGCTACAGCAGTGGGTGACCGAGCAGCAGCAGACTGTAGAGTTGCCTCTGACACAAGAGCCGGCAGCCTTGCAAGAAGGCAATTTAGAATAAGACCGGCCGCGCGCAAACCTTTCGGACAGCGTCGATGAACTCCTTTTCACGTACAGAAATCCTGCTCGGCAGCAGCTCCATACATAAGCTGCGCCATAGCCGTGTCGCTATCTTCGGCCTCGGCGGAGTGGGTTCTTTCGTTGCCGAAGCCCTGGCCCGCGTCGGCATTGGTCGTCTTTTGCTGATCGACAGCGACACGGTCTGCCTCACCAACATCAACCGCCAGCTTGTAGCGCTGCGCAGTACCCTCGGACAAGCCAAGGTCGAGGTCATGGCCGCGCGTATCCACGACATCAACCCACAGGCCGAAGTCGAAACCCGGCAAGAATTCTATCTGCCGCAAAACGTCGCGACTTTTGACCTTTCTGGGTTTGGCTACATCGTTGACGCCATCGACACGGTCAGCGCTAAAATCGAGCTGGCTGTCAGAGCCGAGGCGGCGGGCGTGCCTATAATCAGTTGCATGGGAGCCGGTAACAAGCTGGACCCCACGCGCTTCGAGGTAGCCGACATCTATGCAACTTCCGTCTGCCCGCTGTGCAAGGTCATGCGCAAAGAACTGCAACGACGCGGTGTCAAGGCGCTCAAAGTGGTCTATTCGCGCGAGCCGCCCCAGACCTGCCTCGATACAGATGCCGCAGACAATCACACGCCGCGCCGCCGCACACCAGGCAGCGTGTCCTTCGTGCCTTCCGTGGCAGGCCTGATCATGGCAGCGGAAGTCGTGCGCGACCTGACCGGGGTCCGCTGAACCGCGCCCCTTGATCGAGCGGTGCCGCAAGGGTTGTTGTGACATCCATGAAAATTATGGTAATTTCTTGGTAACGCAATTTTTAAACAGGTGATTTTATGGCTGAGCTGATTGTGGCGCTGGATGTTTCTTCAACCGTCGAGGTTGAAAAGATTATGGACAGGCTGGGGGACGCGGTGTCGTTCTATAAGATCGGCTTGGAACTCTTCAGCGCCGAAGGGCCATCCGTTGTAAGAGCCGTCAAGGGTCGCGGCAAGCGGGTGTTTCTGGACCTCAAGCTGCACGACATCCCGCGCACCGTCGAGCGCGCCGTGAAATCCGGTGCGGCGCTGGGAGCGGACCTGATGACCATCCACGCCGCAGGCGGAAAAGCCATGATCGGCGCCGCACGTTCGGCAGCCGACTCCTGTGGAGACGGCGCACCAAAGATTTTGGCGGTCACGATGTTGACGAGCCTCGGCCAGTCCGATCTGGACGATCTCGGAATCGGCCGCGAGATGAAAACACAGGTCACAGCTTTGGGCCTGTTGGCCTGCGCCAACGGGGCGGACGGCATTGTCTGCTCACCGCAAGAGGTATCCGACATGCGCGCCGCGCTCAACCATGGAACCCTGCTGGTGACGCCCGGCGTTCGTCCGGCCGGAGCCGACCTCGGCGACCAGAAGCGCGTAGCGACACCGGCGCAGGCGGTCAGGGACGGCTCCACGCACCTGGTAGTGGGCCGCCCGATCCTCGAAGCCGCCGACCCCGCCGCCGCCGCACGCGCAATCGCCGCCGAGATGTTTAACGGCTAAGCTTGTAGGCTTCCATCAGTGTGTGGTACTTGACCAGCATGTTAGGAACTTCCCAGACTGGCATGTCGCGGTTCTTCACGAAACCGAGATATTTCTCGGCTACCTGACCAAAATGCGCCTCGTGACCATTAGCGTATTGCGCGGGAATGTTGACGCGGAAGCCGGTCTCATGAGCCTCAAAACCGATACCAGGCCATTTTTTGTTGATCTCAACCATAGCCTCTTTCAGCGCGGCCTCAATCTCTTCTTTCTTGATGCCAGTGTCGCGACGCGGCTCGACATATAGCACAGGCTTGTAGTTTTCGGCCGCGCCCTGCTCGATGATCAGCGACGAGCGCGTACCGCGCATCAGCGAGAAGTGGGTGTCACCCGCGCCGGGCGGCGCCTCAAAATTCCACAACACCGAGACTTTCGAGTACACGCCTTTGAGCGCGAAGGTGAACTCTCCGTTGACCTTGCATTGCAGGACACCATCGGCATCCAGATCCTGCTTGAGATACTCCGGCCACTTGTCAACCGAAGTGGATTTTTTGAACTGCTCCAGCGTCAGCGCGGTCGGCCAGACACGCGCTTTCACCAGTTTGACATCCGCCGGTGAAAGCGTGATATCCGGAAAAAGCTCCCACTGCACCAGATCTACCAGATGAGTGTTTACGTCCACGATCGCCTCGCCCTGCTGGCGAGTGTCGTAATACCAAGGCGGGCGCTGCAGAGGCTTGCCTGCAACCAATTTACTAAAATGATGTACACTATCCTTGGTCACAGCCGGATCGTCAGGGGTGCCAAGCTCCTGTTCGCCGTAGACTTTTGGAAAACGCGACAGCTCTTTCTGCATCATCGAGGTGATCTCATACCTTTCGGTCATGATGTCATAGAGCAGCACACCATTCTTTTCCGCAACCTCGAAAGCCTTTTTCAGCATCTCGAAATCCTTGGGCGTTATAGCCATGGGCTTGTCGGCCAGCACATTGAAGCCAGCTTCGACACACTTGAGTATGTATTCGGTCTTGTGTGCGTTGTTGCCTGCCAGCACCACCACATTACCAGCCTTGTCTTTGATGGCTTTTTCGAGAAAGTCCTCGCCGGTGTAGACCACGCTCTCCCAAGCGGTGGGATCGTCAGCACGCATGTTAAAGCTCTCGATACGCGCCATGTGCATCTTGAGGTCGTCGCCCTCAGGCGCGTAAACATGGACTTTGGGCGAGACACCGGGATACATGCGTTTCTGAATCAGGGCGGCATGGAAATGTCCGGGGTCGATGGTTATCAGTTTCACAGTTTCTCCTCCGCAGCAACCGCTGCGACCGGTTTGGCTTTTTTCGTTTTCGCAACCAGCCACCAGCAAAGCCGCGGCACTCGCGCAAAATAACGTTGTCTTGGTCATGTCTTTCTCCTTGTTTCTTTAATGAATTACCTATAACTTCAAGTTTTCGGCAGACTCAAAATCAAGCCTATCATGCTTATAATGAATGTTTTGCATAAAATTCGAAGTTATCACATTGTTTTTTCGCCGCCGTGCCGCGCGACAAGCTGAATTCTGACTCCTGTGCAGTTATCAAACCTTAACCTTTAAGCCGGCAACCTTGAGAGCCTTGGCAATGCTGAATTCGCCGCGCTCCATGCACGGCAGCATCTTGTTGGCCTCGGCATTATCGGTCTTCTCGGTACGGTAGTCCCACTTCAGGGACTTGCCGGTCTTCATACACATGTGGCCGAGCGTACAGACCGATGTGGAGCGGTGTCCGATCTCGGCGTTTGTCACCGCACTGGTGCGGCTACGTATGGCCAAAAGCCAGTCTTTCACATGGTCATCGCTGACGTGCAGGCGCGTCGCGTCCGGACCCAAGATCCCTGCGAGCAGTTTTGGGGCGCTGGCATCGAGCGCCTTGAGCGTGGTGTCGGGCATAGCCGGGTCGCTGGCGGTCACTTTGGCGGAGCCGCGGCTGACGAAGATCCAGCCGTCGTCACCGATAAAGCGCACGCCGTTGGGATATTTGTAGCACACGCTCACGTCGATGCCGCCTTCGTATTTGTAGAGCAGGTCGAATTCGGCGTGGGCGTTCCAGAGGCCTTCGTTCAGCCAGCCGCACACGCCGGACACCTCCAGCGGACCGCGGTCTTCGGTGCCCAGACCCCACTGCACTATATCCATGTGGTGCGCGCCCCAGTTGGTGATCATGCCCCAGCCATAAGGCTCCATCTGCATCCAGCCAGGCCGATTTCCGATCTTGGCGATGTCCTGATTGTGCACACGATCTTCGGTGTAATAAGCTAGGGGGGTCGGGCCCAACCAGGTTTCATAATCCAGATTCGGCGGCACCGGCATCTCCTCCTTGCGCCCGCCGTTGCTGTCCTTGCCGAAGCCGACCTCCACGCGTTTGATCCGTCCGACACGGCCGTTGCGCACTAGCTCGCAGCCGGTGCGGAACTGCTTCGACGAGCGCTGCTGCGAGCCGACCTGCAGCACCACGCCCTTCTGGCGGACCACCTCGGCAAGGATGCGGCCTTCATGGATCGTCTGCGAGAAGGGTTTCTGCAGCCAGATGTCCTTACCCGCGATGGCGCACTCGACCGCGCAAAGCGAATGCCAATGATCCGGAATGCAGACCATCACAGCGTCCACGTCACCGTCGCGCAACATCTCTTTGTATTTCGCGAAAGTCTTGACTGTGTAGGAATCCGCGTCCAATTTCTTTTTATAGTCTCGCTCAAGCCGGTCTTTAGAGAATTCCAAACGTTTTGAATCCAAGTCGCAAATCGCCGTTATCCGAGCCATGTCAGGCCGTTTGAGAATACCGGGCATCTCCATGCTAGTGGAGATGCGTCCGCAACCGACAATGCCGATATTGATCATTTTGCTCGGGGCGGTCTGCCCCAGCACGCGGGCCGGTATGATCGTCGGCATCGCCATCGCTCCCGCCAGACCGCCTGCCTTTTTGATGAATCCTCGCCTTGTGGTGTCAAGCATATCGGTTCTCCTTGTTGTGTTTGCGTTGCATCGATTGTTGTCCTGTGAAAGCCGCCCGCTTTCACACGCTCCAGCCGGCGTGTTTCAGAGCGTTTCTAACGCCGTATGGCGCACGCTCCGGTCTACGCAGCGTGGCATTGGCGTCATCGTCGTTAATAAACTTCTCGCAGACCGGATCCCAGCGTAAGGCACGCTTCAGATTCATCGCGGTATAGGCCAAAATGCAGGCTGTGGTGGTGCGGTGCGCACTTTCCGGCGGTGTGTTGGTGGGCTGGCGCGAGATGATGCTCTCAAACCAGACGCGATGGTGGTTGGAAGGGTTGCGACACAACTGCTTTTCAACCTCGCCCTCGATCAGTTCCTTAGAACTGGCCTCCAGCGGGCGCCAGCGTCCATGCTTGCCGCCCGCGCCGGGATCGCTGGACATGACCTTGACCGAACCGCGCCCGCAGAAAATCCAGCCCTTATCACCCACGAACCGGACGCCGTTGGGATACACCGCTTGGTCCGCCACATGCAATAGCGTGCCGTTGGCGTACTCCATCTTAACATCCAGCTTGCCGTGCGCGTCCCAGAGGCGACGCTTGGGAAAGTTCGCGCGTCCGCGGATTTTAACCGGCCCGGAATTATCCATGCCCAAGGCCCATTGCGCGATATCGATATGGTGCGCGCCCCAGTTGGCGATCATGCCCATGCTGTAGTTCTGAAGCACCATCCAGCCCGGACGTCCGAAATCGGCCGCGTCGCCCTGGCCCTGCGGGTGGGTGCGCAACTCCGAGAACAGCTCGGCAGGCGTGTAACCCAGCCACATGTCATAATCCAGAGTGTTCGGAACCGGCTGGTAAATCGGAATGTCTTCCGGCTCCGGCGGATCCATCGGTAATCCGATCTCAACCTTACGGACACGGCCCAGACGCTCGTTCATGACATATTCCGCGGCTTTGCGGAACTGCGGGCCGAAGGTGCTCTTGCCTTCGGAACGCTGCTGCGTACCGAGATGAAAGACCCGCCCGGTCTTTTTCATGACCTCGGCAATACAGCGGCTCTCATAAACGGTCATGGCCAGCGGCTTCTGGACATAAACATCTTTGCCCGCCATAGCGGCCTCAACGCACTGCTGCGCATGCCAGAAGTCGGGCGTGCAGATCATCACCGCGTCAACCGACTTGTCCGCCAGCAACTCTCGGTAATCCTGATACAGTTTAAGATCCGGCAGGTCGTTGTCGAATAGCTTCTCCGTCTTAACCTTGGTCGCGCGCATGCGTTTCGTGTCACAGTCCGAGAGCGCCACAATAGTGGCCAGATCTTGATTGTGCCACACGCCAGGTATGTCCATGCCGCCAGCGATACGCCCGCAGCCGATGATCCCCACCTGTATCCGCCGGGACGGAGCCTGGGCGCCCAGCACCCGCGCGGGAATGATCGCCGGGAAGACGCCGGCAACCCCTGCCGCCGCGCCGGTCTTTAAAAAGCTACGCCGTGAAAAGTTAAGCGCTGACATATTTTTCCCCATGACAATCCATCCCTTATTTAGAATATTATGCAAATAAAGTTTTTATAATAACAT
>CAZKZI010000161.1:0-6389 GCA_964557205.1 uncultured Lentisphaeraceae bacterium | reverse complement strand
AAAAACCAAAACTTTGGTTGACTTGTGCTTTTCAAGATCGCAATATTAGTATGAATTAAATTGATGTCTGTTGATTATGCTTTCGCGACTGACGCATATACGATGCACACAAACCATTAAAGATCGCTTGAAAAGAGTCCAATGAAAAATGAATAAGGCTTTTAACAGGATGGCCGTCAGGATAATCCTGCCATATGCGATTGTGGCTGGTTTTTGGATTTTTGCATCTGATAATCTGCTTATATATTTCAACCTTGATGCCGAAGCTTTTGCTTTGTGGTCAATGTGCAAAGGCTGGGGATTTGTGCTGGTTACTGCCTGCCTGTTGGCCTTTCTGCTGCGCGCGGAACTGGCGGTTAACATGCAAAACCAAGCGGCTCTACGAGAAAGCGAAATTAAATACCACTCTTTGTTCGATATGGCCAGTGACGCCATCCTGCTGATGTCAAACGGCAGGTTTATTGACTGTAACGAACGCGCTTTGACGGTTTACGGTTGCCGACGACATGAGATCATCGGAGCCCGACCGTCTGATTTTTCACCTGAATTTCAAACTGACGGCCGTCGCTCTGATCAAAAAGCACAGGAATTAATCAGCATGGCACTTGCTGACAGCCCGCAGTTTTTCGAATGGGAACATTGTCGCCGTGACGGTACCACTTTCGCCGCGGAGGTCAGTATCACGCGGCTTGATTTCGACGGCGATACTTTGCTTCAGGCTATCGTCCGTGATGTCACAGTGCGCAAAATGGCGGAAAGAGAGCTTAAAGAACTCAATTTGAGGCTGGAAGAACGTGTGGCGGAACGTACAGCGGATCTGGCTATAGCCAAAGATCTCGCAGAGGCGGCAGACCGTGTCAAATCAGCCTTCCTCGCCACCATGTCCCATGAATTGCGTACGCCGCTTAATTCCATCATAGGCTTTACCGGTATCTTGTTGCAAGAGCTGGCCGGTCCGCTGAATGCGGAGCAACGTAAACAGCTTGAAATGGTACGCGACAGTTCGCGCCACCTGTTGGAACTGATCAACGATGTCCTGGACATCTCGAAAATTGAAGCCGGTCAATTGGAAATCAGAAAAACCGCGTTTTCTCTGGCAAATTCAGTCGGAAAAATTTCCGGGCTGATCAGGCCTTTGGCCGAGCAAAAGCAATTGTCATTGCTCGTGCTTGTGCCGGAAAATGTGGGCATGATCAAGAGTGACCAGCGCCGTGTAGAGCAGATCATGCTGAATCTGCTGAACAACGCTGTTAAATTCACTGATAACGGATCTGTGCGTTTGACGGCTGAGCAGGATTCCAAGTTCATCCGGCTTTCGGTATCCGATACCGGGATCGGCATCGAGGCATCTGAAATCAAAAATATCTTCCGACCCTTCAAACAGATCGACGCCGGCCTGGCTCGCCTGCACGAGGGCACCGGTTTGGGCCTGGCCATCTGTAAGCGACTCACCGATCTGCTCGGCGGCGACATCAAAGTCACCAGCGAGTTCGGCAAAGGTAGCATTTTCACTTTAACTTTACCGGTTAGCGATTAGGAGGGAACATCATGAGCGCCAGAATACTTCTCATCGAAGATAACAAGCTTAACCGTTACTTGGCCACATTCCTTTTGGAGAAAAACGGCTATGTCGTAACCTGCGCTACCGACGGACCGCAAGGTCTAAGCATGGCGCGCGAAATGATTCCCGATCTGATACTTCTAGATATACAATTGCCGTCCATGGACGGTTACGCAGTTGCATGGTCTTTACGCGCCGAAGGCGTCTTGGCCAAGACCCCAATCGTTGCCGTGACTTCCTATGCGATGCCCGGCGACCGTGAAAAAGCGCTGGAGGCAGGCTGCAACGGATACATCGAAAAACCTATCAACCCTGATACTTTTGCGGAAGAAATTGGAGCTTTCCTGCGACATCATGATAAGGAGGTGACACGATGAAACCGCAACGTATCCTCATTGTGGATGACAACGATAACAACCTCTACCTGCTGCGCGTGCTTCTGGGTAATAACAGCTACGAATTGACCGAAGCTTCGAATGGCGCTGAAGCGCTGGCAAAGGCCCGAAAAAACCGGCCGGACCTGATCATCACAGACATACTGATGCCCGTGATGGACGGGTTCACCTTTTGCCGCGAGTGCAAAAAAGACCGGATTCTAAACACTGTCCCTGTCATCATCTATACGGCCACCTACACCGATGAGCGTGACCGCAATTTCGCCATGAGCATCGGTGCCGCGCGCTTTATCGTCAAGCCCGAAGAGCCAAAGTTGTTTGTGGCGGCAATACGTGAGGTTCTTGAGAACACACCGGTTCAAACCATGCCTCCGACTTTACATGACGACGAAGATGTCTACCTCAAAAAGTACAGTGAGGTGCTAATACGCAAACTGGAAGCGCGTTCCGAACAATTGAAAACCGTGAACGCCGAGCTTACCCGGCAACTGGCAGAACAGAAACAGGCTGAAAAGGCTCTGCGCGAAAGCGAGCAGCGCTACAGGATGATTTTTGACAACAGCATGGATGCCATCCTGTTGATGATAACCGACGGTCGCATTCTGACAGCTAACCCTGCTGCCTGCCAAATGTTCGGATACAACGAAGATGAAATCATGCGCAAGGGCCGAGACGGCATTCTGGACTTATCTGACCCGCGATTGCCTAATGCGCTGAAGGATCGCGACAAAACCGGAAAATTCCGGGGTGAAATCAACTTAAAACGATCAGACGGCAGCGTTTTTACGGCAGGAATCGCCTGCGTTGTTTTTAAACCCCAAGCTAAAAGTAATTTCACCTGCATGGTGATCCGCGACATATCCGAGCGCAAACGGATGGACGCGGAGCGCGACAGCCAACTCGACGAGCTACGTCGTTGGCAAGCGGCCATGATCGACAACTCCGAGCGTAATCAAGCTCTGAAGCTTGAAATAAACGCCCTGCTTGTTAGACTCGACGAGCCTCCTCGCTATCCCAGCCAACCATCAACAGACTGTAAATAATTAGTTGCCAATCAGTATTCACACGGAAAACCCGTAAGAGCCAAAATATGCAAACACCCCTTAAACTCAGAGAACCGGATTTGACGGCTATTGCCCTCAAAATTATCGAGAGCCTCTTAGGCAGCGTAAATGATCTGGACCGCGCCGCGGAATGTCTTGCGAGCACCCTAAAAGGTTTTATCGAAGCTGATTGCATTGTTCTTATAAAATGCCAAACGAAAGAACATGTTCATGCGCACTGTGTTGCAAGTGCCTATCCGGCTAGTTTCACCGAACGGGCACTTTCCGAAACAGCCCGGAAAATATACACGGCGATACACGATATCGGCTCCGTAAGCATAATTAATCGCAAAAGTTATCCCAAGTGTTACGCTCTGCTGGAAAAATCGGGTTTCGGAGATTCGCTGGGCGTACCTTTAAATGTCGGCACGCAAAGAGTCGGCTACCTTTTATTGCTCGGCGTATGTTACCCGCATAATCCCGAAGAGGCGATAACCCTGCTTAAAATCCTTTCATTACCTCTAAGCCTTATTTTCAGCCACTTCGTTCATTCCGAGCAGCAGGAAAACATTATCGCCAAACAAACAGAACATCTCAGCAGGGCAAATTCAGAACTCGAAAGACGCATGGGAGAATCAGAACAGTTGACAGAATCAGCCAACCGCTCAAGATTGGCCTTGTTGGACAGCCTCGAAGACCGAAACTTCGCGGAAAAGCAACTTCGCGCCAGCGAAGAACGTTTCCGAAGCCTTTACAACTCCATGAACGAAGGCGTTGCTCTTCACCGCGTCGTTTACAATCATGCCGACAAAGCCGTCGATTATATAATCGAGTCTGTCAATCCCGCATATGAACGTATTTTGAGCCTGAAGCCTGGAGATGTGCAAGGTAAGCTGGCTTCAGTAGCTTATGGATCAGGCACAGGCGGCGCGCCTTATCTCGACATTTATGCTGGAGTGGCCGAAACCCGGCAACCCGCCCATTTTGAAATAAAACATGAACCCACCGGCAAGATTCTTAAGATATCTGTTTCATCTCCAGGCAAGGGACTTTTCGCGACTGTATTTGAGGATATAAGCGAGACCAGACAAATGACCGATCAATTGGAAAAAATCCAACGTATGGAATCAATTGGACGTTTGGCGGGCGGCGTAGCGCATGACTTCAACAATATGCTGAGTGTCATCCTTGGCAATCTTGAAATGGCTTTAGAAGAAACGCCTGAATGTGACAAACGCTATCACGATCTGATCGAGATCCGCAAAGCGGCCCAGCGTTCGGCGAAACTAACCAGGCAAATGTTGGCTTTTGCGCGGCGACAGACCATCACGCCAAGAATCGTTGACATAAATACAACCCTTGACGGCATGATCGACATGATGAAAAGGTTGTTGGGAGAGGACATCAGTCTTGTCTGGCTACCGTCCGACAACCTTTGGCCAATCAAGATCGACCCCAGCCAGATTGATCAAATACTGGCTAATCTGTGCGTGAACGCACGAGACGCGATTAAAGGTGTCGGCCGCCTGACAATCAAAACTGCAAATGCCACAATCACTGAAACTTACTGTAAAGCAAACTCCGAAATAGTGCCGGGCGATTATGTCACTCTGGTTGTCAACGACAACGGATGCGGCATGTCTAAGGATGTCATGCGGCACCTTTTCGAACCGTTTTTCACTACCAAACACATGGGCATCGGCTCTGGCTTGGGGCTGGCAACGGTTTACGGTATAGTGAAGCAAAACAAAGGTTTCATTAACGTATACAGCGAACCGGGCCACGGCACGACATTCAAGATCGGCATCCCGCGAAATTACGGCGATGCGGAAGAATCGCACCCCGGCAAATCATCACACGTTGTAGGTTCCGTTCAGCTCGGCAATGAGACTATCTTGCTGGTAGAAGACGAATCTTCAATTCTTTCCATGATACAGACTATGCTGGAGAAATTGGGCTACCACGTGCTTGCGGCAGCCTCGCCGCACAACGCGATTGAACTGGCTAGAAACAAAAAAGGCGCCTTTAAACTTCTGCTGAGCGATGTCATCATGCCGGAAATGGACGGTCTGGAATTGGCCAAACGTCTGAAGTCGGACTATCCTGGCATACACTGCCTCTTTATGTCAGGCTACACTGCAGAGATCATAACCAATCTGGTATCCGAAGAAAACAGTACTGACTTCATTCAGAAACCGTTTTCCATACAGGATCTTTCGCACAAGGTCAGGGAAGTTTTGGACCGCTGAACAACACAAGCGTTCATCAGCTCACCGTCTCATTACGCAAGGCCGGATCCAGCAAATCACGTAGCGCGTCCGCCAAGTGGTTGAACACCAGCACAAGCGTGAAAATCGCCAGTGAAACAAAGGTCATCTCCCACCATACGCCTTGCCATAAACGCAACCGGGCGTTGTTTATCATGATCCCCCAAGACGGCTCGCCTTGCACACCTATGCCCAAAAAGCTGATGAAAACCTCAATCGCCACCGATGCCGGAAACCGTATCGAAAACGCTATAAGCACTATATGCATGACGTTAGGCAGCACATGCCGGAATATTATCCGCCAGTCGCTGTAACCCAGAACCTTGGCCGCCTGCACATACGCGCGTTCCCGGTGCTTAATGACTTCGCCCCGTATATTCCGGCAGACGCTCACCCATGTGGTCAAACCAATACCCAGATAGACCCCGGTTAACCCCTGCCCCACCACCATCGCGATAGCCAGAATGAACAGCAGCCCCGGCATAGAGGCTACGGTTGCGCAAAGCCATACCACAAAACTGTCAGCTCGACCGCCGAAATAACCGCCGACGCAACCTAAGACAACCCCGAGCGGAATGGCGATCAAAGAGGTGATAATACCAACGTGAAAAGCGATGCGCGTGCCCTGGACCAGACGCTGAAAAACATCCCTGCCCAGATTGTCGCTGCCCAACAGGAACAAGTGCCGCCCGGAAGCACCTGTCTTGCCCTCACGAAAAAACCGTACGAACAGAGGCGGCACATACCGCGCGTCTTCAAACACCCTGTTGTAAGAAGGCGTTCGGTCAACAATCCGATAATACCTGTAAACCGCCTCTCCGTAAAGCGCCACAACGGCATACAACGTCACCGCCAGCAGACAAAGCCGTGTGTCCCACCGTCGCCACAAACGCTGTAAAATGCTCTTTTCGGATCTCATAAGAATCAAGAACTTTCACAATACGCTCTCCGGCCCGCTTTCGCAATATCTATTGTCCACCCACCCGGTCCATGCCACCCTCAAAAACGAAGCGGGTGTGGGCCAGGGCGCGCTTTGTCCACCCACTCGGTCCATGCCACCCTCAAAAGCGAAGCGGGTGTGGGCCAGGGCGCGCTTTGTCCACCCACTCGGTCCATGCCACCC
>CAZKZI010000160.1:0-6409 GCA_964557205.1 uncultured Lentisphaeraceae bacterium | reverse complement strand
CGCCGGCGACCAACTGGACAGCCCAGTCAGCAGCACGTCTGTCTTGCGCTCCGCGTACCACTCCGTGCGCTCCAGGTTCTGGAAGGTGAAGCCACGGCCAGCGTCCATCGTCTCGGCCACCTCCGCAAGCGAGAGCACCGGTGCCGCGCCCGGCTTGCGGCCCGTGAGGTAGAGGCTCTTGAGCGGAAGGGCGTAGCCCAACAGGTAGGCACCGGTGCACTCCCACCCGTTGAAGGAGTCATCTGCGTTGACACCCATGTAATCCACGCGTCCGTCCCAGCCGCGTGCCAGGTCGTAATACCAGGAGGTCTCCTTGAAATACGCAGCCGTGGCAGCCGGTCCGCAGCGGGAGACGCCCGGCAGCGCCCAAAGAATATTGAAGAAGTTTCCGCAGTGACCGCTCTCCCGCTCCGCGTATGCGGCGGTGCCCATGCGCGAATAAAACGCGGCGGCCTCGCGGTCGCCAAGCAGATCGAAGAGCACTGCGGCTTCGGAACACACGCCGTTATTTTCATGCGATCCACCTGGCTCGTGATCGCCATAAGGAATCGAACCCCGGTTGACCCACTGGCGGATGAAACCGCTGGCCCTGGCGATCGTTCTGTTCAGGTCCGGCTCCTTCACCCCGGCCTCGCGTGCCAGCACCATGGCCAGGGTCAGCGGGATCCCGGTTTGATTCATGCAGCCATAGCCGCCCAGATGGCCGCCGGGCTGGACGAAACCATGACCCCAGGTTCCGACATCGCTTGCGCCGCGGGCGATCTCCAGTGACAGGCGCCGTAGTCCCTCCATCACAGTCTGATCCTTGGTGGCCAAGGCATACTCCGCCAGGAAAAACGTGTTGTAGGCGTATTCCCACGTCGGAAGACCATTAAGATCAGGCTTGTATTCGGCAACCTTCTGCGCATATTCGGCCACAAGCGGCCGGTATTCCTCGCGGCCCGACGCGACCAGCGCCAGCAACGCCAGCGCATTCATGTTGTTTTCGATGCTGATCTGCACGTGACCGTCTTGGTCTTTAAAGCCCCGTTTGGCGATGGCTGCGCAACCCTGCTCGAAGATGCGCTTGGATTTGGCGCAGCCGTAGGGCGCGGTCGGCGCATACGTCCCGAGCACCTGCAGCTTCAACTGGACGTTCTCCCTCTTGCCGGCGCGCCAGCGGACCAGCTTGAGCACGCCGTCCCCCGTCTCCTTCTCGGCCTCCGTGACCGCCTGCGCCAAGAGGCGGCGCGCGTCATTGACGAAGGCCTGGCCGTTGAGCCCTGTCACCACGTCGCCCTTCCTCAGCACGCCGTCGGCGGGTGATCCCTTGGCAACCTCCGTGATCAGGATCTGGCGGGCTTCGTCGCTTTGAATCCCGCCTGCAATACTCCTGCCCCACACCCAGCCGCGCGCGCCAGTGGCACCCAGCGTCCAGCGATGCTCATTGTCCGGCTTGCCGCCCCGGGTGAGGTCCGGCGGCAGGTCGGCCGCCATGCACGGCAGGGCCAGCAGTAAGGCCACGGCCATCCGTGTGAACGTCCTTTGTTTTTTTAAAATGCCCGATCTCATTGAGTGACCAGCTTCCGGTAGCGGAAGTTTCTGAAGACGGCGTTTCCGTCGCCGGCAGCGTAGAGCGCGGGCCGCACAGCCAGATACCCGCCGAAGGTGGCGTGGTTGTAGCCGCTGAGGTCCTCTGAGTTGGCGACCTTCTTGAGGGATTTCTCATCCGGTCCGGCGAGAAAATCGACCTCGTTGTGGTCGAACACGATCCGCAGGGTCATGCGCTTTTCCGGAACCTGTATCCGGGTCTTACGCAGCGCAGCGAGCGTGCCCGCCCAGAGCGCTCCGTCGCCGATGCCCATGCCGGCGTAAGCGGACGGATTGTAGAAGAGGATGAGGCCGCCTTGGGCGTTCCCCTCAATCTCGACATCGACCGTCACCTCGTAGGCCAGATCCCCTGCCATGATCGTCATCGGACTGCAATCCGCCGGCGTTTTGCCCTTCCCCTTCACGACGAGCGCATGGTCCCGGAAATGGAAACGCGCTGGATCAAACTCGTCCCAGAACTGCCATTGGATGCCAAGCTTCGGACCTGCAAAGTCGTCCGACAACGCCAGCGGCGGCAGCGGCGCGGGCGGCAGCTTCGGCGCCGCAATCAGGCCGACGGGATCCTGTCCGGCCTTGGACTTCAACCACCCGTCGGCCGTCCACTCCACCGGCTCCATCAGTGTTTGGCGTCCCAGCGTCCGGGCACCATTACGGTACGCGTGATAGACGATCCACCAGTCGCCCGACGCAGCCTCGAAGACCGTGCCGTGCCCGCGCGACCACCAGGTCTCGCTCCGGCTCTCCGTGCGGATGACCGGATTGTAGGGCGAGTTGTCCCAAGGCCCCAGCGGCGTGCGAGACCGGGCCTGCACCACCATGTGGCTGGTCGAGGCGCCCGCCGTGCCGCCCTGCGCGGAGATCAGATGATAGTAGCCGTCCTTGAAGAAGAGCTTGGGGCCTTCCAGACAGAACCCCTCGGTGCGCCAGCTCTCCGGGAACGGCCAGCCGTCATAGACCTTCTCCAGCTTCCCCGTCACTGAAAGTCCGTCGCTCGAGAGTCCGACCGCAGTGCCTTTGGAATAGTGCAGGTACCGCTTGCCGTCCGGACCGACCACATGGCCGGGGTCAATCTCCCCGACGTTGAGCATGACCGGCTTGCTCCACGGCCCCTCGATGGACGGCGCGTGAATGACGAAGTTGCCGCGCGTGCTCTTGCTGTAGATATAAAACCTGCCATTGTGGTGGACGATATCCGGCGCCCAAATGTCGCCGAAATACTCCTGCAACGCCCGCGTCACAGTCGTCCAGTGTACGAGGTCGCGCGATTTCCAGATCAGCAGCCCGGGCGCGTAGCGGAACGAGCTGTGGGTCATGTAGAAGTCATCGCCAACCTTGACGATCGAGGGGTCGGCATAGTCACCGGCCAAAATCGGGTTGGTATATGAGGTTGATGCCGCAAAGGATTCCACAGCTCTCAACCCCGACACGACCGATAATAGGATACAGGCTAAACGAGTTCTTCTTTTCATGTTTTACCTCGAAGGGAATAGAAAAAATGTGCCTCATCGTGTGACCTCCAATTTCGATTGTTTGGCTTCGTCGAGAAAGGCGAGAATGTTGGCCAGCGGCACGTCGCTCTCCACCGCGTGCGACGGAGCAAAGATGTAGCTGCCCTCACGACCCAATGCCAGCAATCGCCGGGATTCCTCACGGACTTGCGCCTCGGTGCCGTAGGGTAAAATGCGCTGGGTCGAAAGCCCGCCGTGAAATGCGAGTCGGCCGCGGTATTTTTCCAACAGCGCAGTCGTTTCCATGACCTCAGGCTGGAAGGGATTGAAGCAGTTCAAGCCGAGGTCGACCAAGTCATCGAACAACTCATCCACATCGCCGCAGGAGTGGATCATCTGGAACTTTCCGGCGCCTCGGACAAGACCATACATGCGCTGAAGCTGCGGCTTGATGTATTCGTCCCAGAAGGGCTTGCCCATGATCAGGCCGTGTTGCTGCCCCCAGTCGTCGCCGAAATAGACGGCGTCGATGTCATACGTCAACGCCTCTCGGACCTGCGCGAGGTTGTAGTCGGCAATGGCGCCGAACAGCTCGTGGACAAAGCCCGGATGATCGATGAAGTCCATCATCAGATTCTCCATCCCGCGCAACGTCCATGCCCGCTCGAACAGTGAAAACCCGACGTAGAACACACGAAACCGGTCGGGATGCTTCGCGATCTTCTCCGGGATGTCGGCGAAAAAACGCCGGTCGAGCGGATTCGGGAACGAGTACCCCTTCAGCGTGGGCTCCGGCAACACGCAGCCCTCGACGATGCCGATGTCCCTGTCAACCGACCGGTCCCACACAACGCCGAACACGTCGCGCAACCGGTCGTTGCCGATATCCTCGAAGAACCCGATGGCCGAGCCGAGTTCGAGGATATGGTTGTCAACCGCCGTCTCCGCCGCATCTTCGCCGCCGAAATGCTCGACGAGCATCGCCCACGGTTCCCGAGTGAACTGGTAGTGCCAGGGAACATAGTCTGGTCTCTTGCCTGCGAAAACCTGCCGCATCACGTCACGTTTGCTCATGATCGTTTACCTCCTCAGAAGAATCGCACATACAATGCCGCCACGCAACCCACCAGATCCGGATTAATATGGGGCATGCGTTTTCTCCACCCTCACCGTGTTGGCATCGCAGTTGGGTTCGATCAAAACCGCCCGCCGACATCTCGGATCGCCGAAGCCGAGCCGGCTGATGGCGCGAACCGTTGTACCGATCCATCCGCGTTGAACGGGATTGGATCGATGCACAGACGCCCCTGTGCATGACCTCCCGACTCGCCCCGGTAAGAGAGCCACTCCTTGTCGTCAGGCCCCGTGAAAACCGTAATGTGCCCGCCGAGAAAAACCTGAGGTTCCTTCTTGTAGGGGCCGAAGACATGATCCGCAACCGCCGCGCCCACCCAGTACCCCGAAGCCAGATCGCGTGTGCCAACCGCTTCGCCCATTTTCTCTCGATAGGGCGAACCCGTGAAAAGTACATATTTGCCGTTGCGCTTGATCATCCACGGGCCCTCCATGTAGTCAGGACTCGTCTTCTTGCCGACATCGCTGTTGTCGCGCGTTACGATCCGCATGCGCTCGCCCACCAGTTTGATGTTCCCGCTGTCGATGCCGCTCAGATCAACCTCCTGAATGAACTCGTCACCGAAAGGCATAATCGCATAGGTCTTACCGTCGTCGTCTGCGAAGAGGGTGCTGTCGCACCCGGCACCCTTCAACCAGGTGATGTGCTCATAAGGGCCCGTGACTTTGTCCGCCACACCGACGAAGGCGACATACGAGCCGATCTTGCCGCCTTTGTTGTATTCATCTTTATTCCAATTGTCGGCTGTGAAGATCAGATAAAAACGACCCTTGATCTTATGAATCTCCGGTGCCCAGAAACGGTGCTTGTAGGGACAATCCTCTGGCAACTCCGAGGACTTGACCAGCCATTTCTCGAATGTCCAATTCTTAAGATCTTTCGACGAATAGAGACGGATTCCGGGCGACGAGTTCATGTCCGCCTTATTGGCATCAAGACTCGAACTGTGCGTGAAGGGGAAATGCGTGAAGGTCAGATAGTAGGTGTCACCCTCTCGAATGATGGCGGGATCACGCAGTTCGCTGATCGTTCGCTCGTGATGACCCTCCGCATACGGGTAAGAAAAGGTGATCGGATTCGTGTAGGTAAACGTGTTGTCGGCAACTGACTGCGGTTGAACACAAACACCGCTATTAATCAGAAAAAGTACCAGCGATAGAATAATGTATCTATTTTCCATAGCTTGTTGTTTCTCCTGCCTGTACCTCGGCCTGGGCGCAGGCTTCGGTCACAATCGCAGTCGGCTTATTCTCTCCCCAGCGGAAGCGGCTCAGCGAGGGATCTAGCGGTTTAAACTGATTGCCGGAAATCACCAGTTTGTCAGTTGAAGTCACATAAATATTGGGCAACGGCGAGTTCAGAATTGTGTTGTTGCGGATGACGATATTCTTGTGGGCGCCGCTCGGCGCGAGCGCACCCGTACCGCCATGGGCAACGACCTCTATGGCTGTCGCACGGCAGTCGGTAATCTGGTTGTCGGCGATAACCAGATCGCTGCTGCTGCCCGACTCCAGCCACCACCATTCCGGCGCGACCAGCACAGAGGCCATCCAACAGCCGGTCAGACGGTTGCCGATAACCTGCCCGTTGCTGCCCTTGATGAGGATACCTCGCGAACGGTTGAAGCCGAAATCGCAGTCCTTCACCAAAAAGCCGTTGCCGGTATGACGTGTCGAGGCGACCACGGAGCCCATCGGCAGTTCCACGGCTCGATCCAGCGTCAGCGTCCAGGCGTCCGTATCCGGCTTGGCCAGGTTTTCCTTGTTGTTTTGATTCATGTGCTGGGCACTGAGAAAGGTTTGTTCCTCTGGCTTGACCTTACCAGCCGCTTCCATCGCAACAACCTTCGCATCAGCCAGACGTTCCCCCGTATATGAGACCAGTTCAACAGAATCGCCGACTGAGATATTGCTCTTATGACGCGACAACATGCGGATCGTGTTCTGGCTGCTCCCCATGACCATGTAGTATTCTCCGCAGATATTCACGCAGTCATCACCCTGATATTTGGCCGTGCAACTGATAAGCTGAGGTCCGCGGACCGCATGCTTACTGTGAAAAGCGTCGGCGTTGCTGGAGCGCAGACGACGCAACCCGCGCGGCTGAAGATCTTCTGCCAGCGGACGGCGGTCAATGCTGCAGCGGCGATAGGTGGTTCCGTCGCAGTCGTGTTCCAGATAGCTGAAACAGTTGGAGGCGTAGAGCCGGATATCCTCCAGCACCACATTCGCCGAAT
>CAZKZI010000159.1:0-6593 GCA_964557205.1 uncultured Lentisphaeraceae bacterium | reverse complement strand
CCGCCATCGAGAGTGTAATTAAAGAAAAACGCGACGGTTCGGAAACCGTGTTCGCCATGCCCGACTCCTGCCCGGTGTGCGCGCAACCCGTGACGCGCCTCGACGGCGAGGTCGCCCACCGCTGCTCCAACCCGGCCTGCCCGGCCCAGCGCGTCGGACGTCTCGAACACTTCGCCTCGCGCGACGCCCTCGACATCCGCGCCATCGGCGGCAAAGTGGCCGAGGCGCTGGTCGCGCAGAAACTCGTGGCAGACCCGCTTGATCTCTTCACGCTTTCCATGGAACGTCTGGCGGAGTTTAGCATCGGCGACGAGAACGGCGGCATGCGCAAATTCGGCAAGAACGCCCAGACCGCCCTGCAGTCTCTGGAGACCGCCCGCACCTTGCCGCTCGACCGCTGGCTCTTCGCCACCGGCATCCCCGGCGTCGGCGTGACCGTGGCGGAACAGATCACAGCCGCACATAACTCCTTCTCCGAACTGGCCGATTCGCCGGTCCTCAAAGCCGTGCTAAAGCTCGATGCGCTTTACGCCACGGCCACTGCGGTCAACCCGCGCTCGACCGCCAACCGTCCCAAGGGCGATGCCGACCGCGAAGAACGCCAGCGCCTCTTCAACCGCGTCTGCGGCGAGATCGGCGTGCTAGGCGAAGATCTGGCCGCCGCCGGACTCGCCGCCCACACCCCCGGCACCTCCCTGCCGCCGCAGTACCTCTGCTTGATCAAACCTGAAGCCGCCCGCGCCGTGCTGGAGTTCTTCATTTCTGATTACGGACGCTCATATCTGCAAAGGTTGCTCGACCTCGGCATTGATCCGGTGGCGAAGCCAGCCGCCAAACCAGCCGGGGACGCCCCGCTGGCCGGCAAAACTTTTGTGCTGACCGGCACGCTCTCCAAACCGCGCTCCGAATTCGCCGCCTTGATCAAAGCCGCAGGCGGCACCGTGCAGGACGCAGTCTCCAAGAACACACGCTACCTGTTGGCAGGCGCGGCAGCAGGTGACTCCAAACTCTCCAGAGCCCGCAAGATGGGCACGGAGATCATCGACGAGACAACGCTGCTAGCCATGCTCGCCGCGCCGCCGGCACCCACCGCGACGCAACCCCCTGCAGCAAAACCGCAGCCGACTAAACCCGTACCCGCAGCCGCAGCCCCGACCGCGCATCAGCAGGAGCTCTTCACTCTTCTCTCTTCACTCTTAACTCTTTAACTCTTTTTTCTTTACCTTTGACATTTACGAAACGCATAAGGTAATCTATGGCCTGTTTTAGCCGAAAACGGAGCGTAGCGCAGCCTGGTAGCGCGTTTGGTTCGGGACCAAAAGGTCGAGGGTTCAATTCCCTCCGCTCCGACCATCTTTTAGAGCTAAAAAACCTCGTAAACTCCAATGTTTACGGGGTTTTTTGTTTTTATGCCCTGTCATCCTTTACCCCTGCTACATATTGAAACAAGTCGAAATAATAGGAACAAAAGCCAAAACAAACGCCAAAACACGGCGGGGTGACAAAACTCTGAAACCACAACCCCTCTTTGTTTTTTAGCGTTTCCGAATGCTCCGGCGCTTATCGCTCGGGCTGTTTTGGTTTTGTTTTGGCTTTTTCCAAGCCACACAAGGCCCGCCACTGGTGAAAAACAGCCTCCTATCTGTCGACCTTCAATGGGCTCGTGTCGGTCAATCACCGATAGTCGGATGAAATAAAAGTGCCGCGACCCCCTCTTTGTTTATTTATCGATTTGCGTACGGCGCAGAAACAGCGCATTATTTACGCCCTATATTGGAATGTGACCTGTTGAGAGGAGTTTCTTTATGGCTAGAAGCCGTCCGGCGGCCGAACGGGAGCTTGCTGTGCGCGTGGGTGCGCGGATTCGGCAAGTGCGCTTGATTCAGCATATTTCCCAGAGCAAGCTGGCGAAAGATATTGGGATCTGCGCCGGGCCTCTGGGGTGGATCGAGAGCGGAAAGCACCTGGCGTCCGGACGCGTGCTGTACCGGATCGCGAAGCAGTTGAATGTCCGGCTCGATTACCTGTTCGAGGATGACAATGCCTGGGAGTCGCCCGCTCCGGTTGTTTCGGACGCGGCCACTGCGATGTTGCCGCCGCTGGACACGGACGCGGATCCGGGGGAGTTGAAAGCGGCGCACGTCGTCTGCCAGTCCGTTGCGGCACAGGTGTTGACGCTGGAGGATCTCTGCGGCGCGGTCAAGATGGCCGAGATTCCGCTGTACGTGCCGTTCACGCCCACAGCGGCCGGGGCCGAGCATCTGGCAGCGCGGGTGCGCCAGAACCTAGGCATCGGCAGCGCAGTTGTCTGCGATTATCTGGAGCTTTTCGAAAGCGCGGGGCTGTGCGTCGTTTTCATGGAGATGCCAACCGATTGCGAGACGTTCTGCGGATATGACCGCCTGAACCGCAACGCGTTCTTCTTCATCAACAGCCTGCTCAAGAAACAGCCGGAGCGCCAGATGTTCCGCTTTGTTTTCGAGTTGGGACGTATTTTCTGGCATACTCGCACGTTGCACGGCGCGGAAGAGACGCAGGCGGCAGCGGCCGACGATCCGGTTCTGGACGAAGCGCAGTTCGCACGCCAGTTCGCGTCTTGCTTCCTTATGCCGGCCAGCGCGGTGCAAAACTGTGTGTGGCAACTGGGGTTACCACCGACGGCGCGGACATGGGATATTTTGCTGCGCCTGAAGAAGCGTTACGGCGTTTCCGCGCAAAGCTTCGCCCTGCGCTTGCAGGAACTCAACCTGAGTTGGGGCGACATACCGAAAATGAGTCCGCGGCGCTATCTGATCAAAGTCGGAAACGGCCCTATCCACGTTGAGAACGCCGAGCCGGGCGGCAACCGTCCGCAGCTTGCAATGAACGGTCGGCTGGGCGATCTGCTGCTGCAGGCCGAGCAGAAGGCTGGCAAGGATCAGAAAGCGGTGAACGCGGTCAAACGCTTGCTGCGACAGAACGGTGTCAAATTGGAGGGGTGAATTTGGAGTCACGCAACACCAACCTCGAATTGACCCGGATCGATAAGGACAAGAGCCTCCGTTTTTGCGATAATCCTTCCGTTGGCCGCTTTCAACCCAGTTTCAAACCAGCCGTAGCGTCCGCCGGTGGCCTGCATTGAGAACTTGCTATGAATCCCCTTTCCATAGAGCAGCAACAAGACATCAAAAAACTGATCCGCCAGGGCGAGGGCCTGACGCTGGAGTTCAAGACCTGCCGGAACCAGATCAACCGGGACGTCTACGAGACCGTGTGCGCGTTCCTCAACCGCCACGGCGGAACCATCCTGCTGGGCGTCTCTGATACGGGCGAGGTCACCGGCGTCGAACCGGACGCCGTGATCCAGATCAGGAAAGATTTCGTCAACACGATCAACAACCCCCAGAAAATGCATCCCCCGGCCTATTTGTCGGTGGAGGAGTTGGGCCTGGACGGAAAAACGCTCCTGCGGGTCTACGTGCCTGAAAGCTCTCAGGTGCACCGATGCAACGGCCGCATCTATGACCGCAACGAGGACGGCGATTTCGACATCACCGACCATACCTTGCAGGTGGCCGGCCTATACCACCGAAAACAGACCACCTATTCCGAAAACAAACTGTATCCGTTCGCGGGGCTGTCCGACCTGCGTACCGACCTCATCGCCACCTGCCGCAAGGTGGCGGGTGTCTGGCGGCAGGATCATCCGTGGCTCAAGATGGACGATATGGAAATGCTCAAAAGTGCGCAGCTTTACCAAACCGACCATGAGACTGGAAAAAGCGGCGTGACGCTGGCGGGCATCCTGCTGTTCGGCAAAGACAGCGTGATCCTTTCCGCCGTTCCTCATCACCGCACCGACCTGATCCTGCGGAAGGTGAACCTCGACCGTTATGATGACCGCGACCTGGTCAGAACGAACCTGATCGAAAGCTTCGACCGGATCATGGCCTTTGTTGACAAGCACCTTCCAGACCCCTTCTATCTCGAAGGCATACAGCGTGTCAGCATCCGCAGCGCCATCTTCCGCGAGGTGGCCTCCAACCTGCTCATCCACCGCGAATACCTGAACGCCTTCCCGGCCAAGTTGATTATCGAGTATGGGCAAGTCCGCACAGAGAACGCCAGCAAGCCGCACGGCTTCGGTGTGCTCAACCCCGCCACGTTCACACCGTTCCCCAAAAACCCTGTGATCAGCGCCTTCTTCCGCGAGATCCAACATGCCGACGAACTCGGTTCCGGTATGCGGCGCATGATGAAATACGGCAAGGCCTATGGCGGCGGAGATCCGGAGATGATCGAGGGCGATGTGTTCCGGATTATCGTCAAGGTGCCGGAATTCGGCAACCCCCCACCGGCAAGTACTGAGTTGGCGGGTGTTACTCCGACGGCCAAGGCCCAAGAGGCCCAAGTCGAGGCCCAAGAGGCCCAAGAAAAAACACCTCACTGGCAAATTGACATTCTCGCCGCATGCGCTTCGTGCGAAAAAACGGCAAACGAACTACTGTCTGTTGCGGGATACACCCAACGGACAGGTAACTTCAAGAAGGCATTGGCGAAGTTACTAGATGCCGGCCTCATCGAAATGACCATTCCCGACAAGCCCAATAGCCGCCTCCAAAAATACCGCCTGACGCCGAAAGGCCAGAAGACTCTCGCGTCCCTGAAGGAGCGCGGTTGACCCGGATAATCTGACACCGTGATTTTATACGTAATACGCTCTTCGTTGGCCGGGCCGGCTATGCGTCTCCGGTACGATTGGCCGGCATTCCGGAGTCAGGTGCTGATCTGGGCGTGTTTGGGTTTTCACTTCCCTGCATAGACGCGTCTTCGGACACGAACTTTGAACATTTAACGGTGAACGTCGCAAACAAGCGAGGCGACAGGCAAGCGAAATGCCATACGAGGTTGCCGGACGGGGCACAGTGAGTTACTATACCTCGGTGAGGTTGACTAAATCAGAGACGCGTCGCGGACTCAGGATCGCCACGCTGGAGGGATCCGCTGCGGCGGTACACAATGTGCTGGTCGGAAGCGCGTTTCTGACCGGCTTTGCCTTGGCGTGGGGCGCGAATGATTTTGAGTTGGGACTGCTGGGGGCCATACCGTTTCTGGGGTCGCTGTTCCAAGTGGTCGGCGCGTATGTGGCGGACCGGTGGCCGGACCAGAGGCGGCTGACGGTGGCGCTTATCGGGCTGCTGTCGCGCGGGACGTGGTTTGCGATTGCGGCGGTTCCGTTCTTGTGCGGGGACTCGTCCGCACGGGCCATGGCCTGGATTCTCGCGCTTTACTTCTTCTACCAGGCGACCCAGAACGCCAGCGGGCCGGGCTGGGTGGCGTGGATGGCCGTGTTGGTGCCCGAGCGGCTGAGGGGGCGTTATCTGGGCCGGCGCAATCTGGCCATGGAAGCTTTCAGCGTCGTGACGGTGCTGGCGGCCGGAGTCGCGCTGGATGCTTTTCGCGCGAACGGGTTTGAACGGCAGGGCTTTGCGGTCTTGCAAATGTGCGCAGGCCTGGCCGGCGTCGCCGGGTTCCTGCTGCTGAGGCGCCAGTCCGATCCCGGACATTGCACGCCGTTGCCCGAGTGGAATTTCCGCTATTTGGTGAGGCCGCTGCGCGATGTGCGTTTCCGGCGGCTGGTCGTTTTCAATCTCGTGTGGCTGGTCGGCATGACGGTCTGCACGCCGTTTCTGAACGCGCATCTGCTGAAGAACATGCACTGGGATTTCAAGGCGCTGGCAATACTGGGGTTGCTGAGTTCGCTGGCCGCGATTGCCATGAATCCGGTCTGGGGCCAGCTGGCGGACCGGCGCGGCTACAAGCCGGTGCTGGCGCTCTGCTCCTTCGGGTTGCTGGTGTTGCCGCTTTTTTATGTGCTGTGCCCGTGGGGTGTCCGCTGGCCGATCTATGTGAGCAATCTGCTCGCGGGCGTGTTCCTCAGCGGGTTCACTTTGGCGCTGTTCAGCCTCACGCTTGAAGGGTTGCCGGCCGAGGCGCGGGCCATGGGGTCGGCGGTGATGGCGGGTGTGGCGGGGCCGGCGGTGTTTCTTTCCGGCGCAACGAGCGGCTGGGTGGCTGACGTGCTGTCTGCGGTTCACTGGCAGTTCGGCGGGCTGGAGGTGGCCAACTATCAACTGCTGTTTGTGGCGTCCATATTGCTGCGCCTGCCGGCGCTTTTTCTGCTGAGCCGCATTAGTGCCGTACAAAACGAAAACGGCAATAAATAACAAGTTGTTTTTTTCTCACAGAGGCACAGAGTTCACAGAGTAATTCAATAACCTCTGTGCTCTCTGTGCCTCTGTGAGAGATAAGATTGGGTTGCGGGCTCCGCCCGCGTTAGTGAGGACAAGGAGGTTCAATGAAGTCAAATAAGACGGTTGTGAGCCTGCGTCATATCGCGGAGCGCGTCGGCGTGTCGCGGATGACCGTCTCACAGGCGCTGCGCGATGACGGGCGCATCGCCGAGGCGACGCGCGAACGGGTGCGTGCCGTCGCCCGCGAGCTGGGGTATGAGGCCAATCCCCGTCTTGGCACGCTGATGGCGGAAACCGCACGTACGCGACATGGCGTATCCGGCGAAGTATTGGCTTTTATGACAAGTGAACCTACGCGCG
>CAZKZI010000158.1:0-6624 GCA_964557205.1 uncultured Lentisphaeraceae bacterium | reverse complement strand
CCGGACTCATCACGGGATGATCGATCTCGACTACATGCACCGCAAGCGCCGCGAGCGCCGGCAAAAACGCCAACGCGGACACCGTCGACTTGTTCATTTGGCATCTCCGTTACTTTAAGAAGATCATCGTGCCGAGGCCGTTGAAAACGACGACGATGTCATTCCCCTGCACCTTGAGCAACGGGACGACGCCGGCGGACCAGGCGGCTCCAGTAAACACGGCCGAACTGAGATTCTCCGTCCCTGTGAAGGATGTCGAGGAAAGGATCTTCACCGTCTTGCCCGCGAGCGCCGCGGGATCGCCGAAGTTTGCGAGTTCGACTTCCTGTCCCGCAGCGATCGCGAACGTCCCGTCCACCGACGGCCACGCCGACGGACACCGGATAGACCGAGCCCTGCGTAAGCGTGGAAGCTTCAACGAGGTTCGTCGTCGCCTGCAACCGGGCAAGGACGGTGTCGGACGCGGTGATCGTATCTGCGGACGAAACAAACGACAGGCCCACCGCGCAGAGCGCGGCGCAAACAGAGGCCATTCGATTCATCATGATACCACTTTCACGACTTGATGTTTTCGTTTTTCGCATGAGAAGCATTTGCTAAACCACGACACTAGCATCCCCATAGGCTTGACCGGTGACATACCGGTTCCCATGGATTGGCATCCATTATGCGGGGCGGGGGCGAAAAGAGTCAACCCCGAAAAAGTGTCGGCTTCGGAGGCGCGTTGCCTCACAATTTATGACACCGAAATATTTAGGCTTTTCGTGGTCAGGCCTTAGTTTAGTATTTAGCGTTGACGCGTGGTTTTGAGATGTGCTAACGCATAAACATGGCAAGAAAACTGCGAGTTGACTGCAAAGCTTGAAAGTCAGTTAAATGAGAGCTTATAGCCCACTAACTTTAAATCTAAGGTCTAACCCCGCTTTTCCGACGGCGGGGGAAAGACCGGACTCATCAGACGGAACCTGCCGCCCCGCACAGCAGACAGACCGGCATCCGACCATCTCACGCGAGCCCAAAGCCCCGTATCGCGCGACTCTAGGTCGGAAATCCAGCCGGCGGCCTCGCTCGACTTCTCCGTATCCAGCGAGAAATGATCGAAGTCCACCAGAATACAGGGAAAATTGGAATCAGACTTGCAGCCATTGAAATCCGCCGCGATCCTATCGCGCGCCTCGCGGTCGATGACCTGCGTGACACCAGCCCCGACATGCGGGAAATCCCCGCACGGCGTGACTTGCACCCATCCGTCCCCAGCCAACACGAAATCGTTGTCGCCCATTGTCGAACCCTCCAATAGAGGGCTCGAAATCAACTATTGGCGCTCCAAGAAACAAAAAACCGTACGGTTTACGGGTGAAGGGGATCGGGGCCGATTCAGCGGGGACGTTTTGACGCTCGGCGTTGACGGCGGACCTCAAAAAACGTATGATGTAACCGTTTCCCGGTCGGGAAGGGAAAACCGGTCGGACGTGTGGGCGCGGGTGCGCCTGCACGGAGAACAACGGAGGGTCGGATGTGTACGCGACCGACATGAGGTCGACCCTCCATGTTGATTGAAGACCAGAAGAGATTACATAGAATGAAAATGCTGAAGACACAACTCTTTTTGATGTTTACTCTGTTTACGGTCACACTGACTGCGGCAGAGCTTGGAAGCATCGAATTGTGTCGCAGGCAAACCGGAGTTGCGATTGTAACCGCCGAAGAGCCGACTCCTACGGCGTTGTTTGCCGCCAAAGAACTCAAAAACGCGCTAAAGAAAACGCTTGACATCGATGCTGCCATTTACTCTGAAAATGAACAGCCGGCCAATGTGTCATACCGTTTTCTGGTCGGGCCGGCCAAATCAAACCCGCTTCCCGCCGGTCTGACGTATGACCATTTCATCATCAGGACGCTGAACGGACAGATGCTTCAGTTGGCCGGTTGCGATGATAGTCGGAATCCGCTGGCTAGTTACTACTTGGCCCGCACGGGAACACTCTATGCGGTCTACCATTTCATGCACGACAATCTCGGCATTCGGATGTTATGGCCGGGAGAAGGGGGGATTACTTATCCTCGGCTTGACTCTGTCCGGCTGGGCAACATTGATTTTTCCGATGGTCCCAAGCTACCGATTCGGAGTTCCTATTACGGTTCTGGTAACCGCTATAGTGAAGTTTCGCTTCAAGCTGCCGTGCGTTGGGGACGCTTTAACGGCTTGGGATGTACTAAACTTGGTATCTTTAACCATGCATCCGCCGGGGCGGTCGGCACGGAACTTTTCAAGACTCATCCCGAATACTACGCGCTTGTGAACGGGGTCCGTAAAGCGCCTCCGGTTAACGGGCGCGCCCGTTGGAAGCTCTGTCATTCCAATCCCGACCTGCCGGGGCTTTTTGCTGACTGGGGAATCAAACACCCGGTCTATGAGGATTTCTTTCCGGCTGATGCCAATGACGGTGTAAACTGGTGCGAGTGCGCCGCCTGTAAAGGTCTCGATGGCGGCCAGATTTCACGTTTCACCAATAGAGGAGAAGAGCTTTGCGTCTCAGGTCGTATGTTTACGTTGGCTAACCGAATTGCCGCCGAGCTCCACCGTCGACATTCTACCAAAGAAGTGGCAATGTTCGCATATGGTTTTTATGCCGATCCGCCGGAACATATCGCAAAGCTGGAAGACAATGTGCTCATTGCTGTTGCCAAGGGTATTTCGTGGTGTAATGTGCTGGCTGATGCTGCTTCATTTAACAAATTGATGAAACTCTGGAACAGAAAGACTGAAAATCTGGTTCTCCGGGATTATCCTGGCAACGGGCGAGGAATGGTTGTTTACCCCTATCCGCATCTGGCCGCCCGCGCAATCAAGAATCTCCATCATATGTTCAAAAACTTTCAAGGTATTACCAATTGCGGTGACGATCAGCGCGCCTATGCGCTTTGGGGACCGACGCAATATGTTTATGCCCATTTGTTGTGGAATCCAGAAGAACCTCTCGAAACGATTCTCAACGAATATTATACGGCAGGCTGGCCCTTGTCGCAAAAATATATCCGCGCTTATTATGACTACTTCGAAAAGCGTTCCGCCGAAATCAAGAAAAACGGCGGAAACTCTTTCCCGACCAATCTCCTTGATGCGGTTGCGATGATGTCGCCCGAAGCGATTTCTCATGGAAAACAACTGCTTGATCAGGCTGTCAAGGCGGCCAGAGGCAGTTCTGGCGAACTTGCCCGTGTTGAATTTATCCGGGTCGGACTTGAAGCTGCAGACATTGACTGTGAGTATCACAGGATGTTGATTCGCGCTGGTGCGATCCCAGGTATATATCAGACCGATCAGACCGTGGATAAGAAGACGCTTCTGGAAAAGGCGATGAAGGCAATCGAGCAGCGCAAAGCGTTTATGACGCGTTATCGGAATCACGAGGGAATTCCTTCAGAACCGTTCGATAAAAACGGCACTAATATTTCCTGGGAACAAAACGCAAAGAATCTTTATGACGCATGCCGCCGTCAGCCTCCGGCGGACCAGATTTCACTGCTCGACGGCTGGAAGTTCAGCGTTGACTCTCCCGGCCTGATGGAACAGTTTTCCGCGCCGGATTTTGACGCTTCGAAGTGGGTTCCCATCACCACCGACAGAAGTTGGGAAGAGCACGGGTTTGGTGCCGACAAATATCCGATAGCGAGAGGTTATAACGGATGGGGCTTTTATCGTCGAAGCATCGAGGTTCCGGCAAACTGGACAAACGGTCGGATTATCCTCGTTTTAGGTGCAGTGGACGAGAGCTATCGGCTTTTCTGTGATGGAAAGCTCGTTGCGGAATATACCTATGACGCAAAGAAAGACCCTCATGGATGGAGTCGGGAACGCCGGTTCGATCTCACAAAGGTTTTGTCGCCGGGTCAACAACATCTGATTGCCGTCGCGGTACATGATTCTGCCGGTGCCGGCGGTATCTGGCGTCCTGCATCCCTGAATCTTGAACTCCCCCCGAACCTGCTGACCGGCGATTATTTATCCGACGTGATTAATGCTTCGCGTCAAGGGCGTACTCTTACGCTGAAACCGGGTGCGCAAACGATACGTTTTGCTGGATTGGTCAGATGGTGTTCTCCGGGGGAATACCTCGTCAGACTCCGCTTTGCCGGCCGCTGCAATCGGTATTATTCCGAGATGCCGGTGAGACTGCTTGCCAATATCCGCATTAACAAGAGCGAGTGGGTGCAGGCCGCATCGACCGGTATTACCCAGAACGACCTGTGTCCCGATAGTGAGCAGACACTGGAACTGACGGTAACCGTACCGCCCGGGGGAGATATTAACGCGATTGTGGAACTGTCGGTCGACCGTATCGACATTGAAAGCCTGGAGATTACAGCTCTGAAATAGACGAAATGGTAAAGGAGGAAAACAGACATGTCTACTCAACGAACAAGATTGGCAATAGTACTATTATTAGCGCTGGTTGCACTGATTGCTAATGCGGTGGTTGCCGCAGATGGGAACGCGAGGTTCTGGGGCGGCAGGTATGACGGCTACGCTCAGGCTTCGGTTCTGGATGTGATCATTCCTGTCCCCGGCGGGACAATAATAACGATTCTTTGACAGAAAAAACGAGGAATGTTTAAAGCGAAGGAGAACACAAAATGCGATACATGGAACTTATGTTCTGCGGGCGCGCGCGCATACATGCGGCCGTATTCGTCGTGATGATGGCCGGATTGTATCTGGCGCCGGCACGGGGAGCGAACATTGTGGTTACGAATATCTATCCCGGCGCTATCTCTGCCGGAGACGGCCAGGCATTTGTGCAGTTTGACGTGAGCTGGGACGCGTCATGGCGCTCATCCTGGACTGAATCCACTCCCGGAGCTACGTTTACCGAGTGTGCCAACTGGGATGCGGCTTGGATATTCGTGAAATACCGTCCGGCGGGAAGCGCCTCCGGCTGGAGTCACGCCACCCTCAGTACGAACAACGCGGACCACGTTGCCCCGCCCGGCAGTACCATCAATGTCGGGTTAACCGCCCATCCCGTCAGTACAAACTTTGGTGCCGGGGTATTTCTCTACCGTTCCGAAGATGGAGACGGGCCATGGACGAATAACGGCGTTAAACTGTGCTGGCAATATGGCGTTGATGGAGTTGCAAGGAACGCCCGGATGGACTTATCCGTGCATGCCATTGAAATGGTCTATGTGCCGCAAGGTTCCTTCTATCTCGGCGATGGAACTACAAATGATGTTGCAGGTCAGTTTGAGGACGGGCAGTTCACCAATGCGTTTCTGGTGACCAACGACAATTATGAGATTACCCTGGGTGGGGGTCAAATCGGTAGTCTGGGTAATAATAACGAAGACGGAATGCATCTCAAAAATGATGATTTTAATGACGACGATTCTCAGACTTTACCCGCGTTATACCCGAAGGGATACAACGCATTCTACTGCATGAAATACGAGATCACCCAGGGACAGTATACCGACTTTCTGAATCAGCTTACGTACGGCCAGTCTGCAAATCGCTATTCAACCGATTCTCTTGCCGCATCCAGCTATTATACAATCGCCACTAATGTGTTGGGCGCCTACACAAATAACGCGCCTACGCGGGCATGTGCCTGCCTTAGGTTTATGGACGATGCGGCTTATTCGGACTGGGCGGGCTTGCGTCCCATGACCGAACTGGAGTATGAAAAAGCCTGCCGTGGTCCGTTATATCCGGTGACAAATGAGTTTGCCTGGGGAAGCATTGCGATTACACACCAAACTGGATGCATTGGCGTGGAGGGGAGCGGGACGGAGACGGCGAACCCGCCAACGGCGAACTGTAATTTCACTGACAAGCGCCCGACACGGGTGGGAATCTTTGCAACAGCAACCTCCTCGCGCCAGGATGCCGGAGCGAGTTATTGGGGAATCATGGAGATGAGCGGGAATATGCAGGAGAGGGCGGTGAAGGTTGGTCATGTGGAGGCACGGAAGTTTACAGGCGCGCATGGAGACGGGGAACTTGATGCTAATGGCGATGCGGATGCGCCATTCTGGCCGGTGAACGGATGGCATGCTGGATTGCGTGGGGGCGGCGCATGGTCAGTTTCTAAACATCTTCGTGTTTCGACGCGGTACGACATGGGCCTCAACTCTACTACGCGGGACGTAACTCTCGGCTACCGGGCCGTTCGCTCCGCCCCCGTCAGTCCTTGAACAAGAAACGGATATCTGAATAAGAAAACGCTTGCGCTGTTCAGGGTCAGATCGGGATAGGAAGAGCTCTCGCGGGCTCCCTCCTCCCACAACACCTGGCATACGGATCACGTACCAAGGCGTTTCCGTTACACGTTCACATGAAGTAATGGTAGTCCCATTTTGACGAAAGTGCAAGTGGTGAGGGCGTGCGCCAGTGCCGGGCTGCGACTCAGTCGCCATGCGCCATGGTGCGACTTGCATGTGTTCCATGCCATGGTCCTTTCCTCGTTAGTGATCCTTCGTAAGCCCACCGAGGATAGCGAATCCAGACATGGAACGCTTCCTTATTATACTTGCGGCATTTTAATTTACACTTCCCGGCTTTTTTATCACGGTTTTTTCTTTTGGAATCACAAATGCCCCATTAACATGCGAAAAGCCAGT
>CAZKZI010000157.1:0-6625 GCA_964557205.1 uncultured Lentisphaeraceae bacterium | reverse complement strand
TTTTCTGCTTCCGCCCCGGCTTCGTAATTGACTCGGGCACCGCGAAACTGTAATATTTTTAACTTTTCACAATAAGAATCGGCGTCTGGCTTACGCAGTGCTGAAAAAGCTAAGGAGATAAAAAATGGCGATTAAAGTTGGCATCAATGGTTTCGGCCGCATCGGTCGGATGGTTTTCCGCGCGGCGGTCAAGAATTTCTCGGACGAGATCGAGATCGTCGGCATCAACGATTTGCTGGAACCCGATTATCTGGCATACATGCTCATGTACGATTCAGTGCACGGCCGCTTTCAGGGCGAAGTCGCGGTTGACGGCGCCAACCTGATCGTCAACGGCAGGAAGATCCGTCTGACAGCCGAGAAGGATCCGGCCAATCTGAAGTGGAATGAGGTCGGCGCCGATGTCGTGGTCGAGTCCACCGGACTTTTCCTGACCAAGGAGACCGCCGAAGCCCACATCAAGGCTGGCGCCAAGAAAGTCATCCTGTCGGCTCCCTCCAAAGACGACACCCCGATGTTCGTGTACGGCGTGAACCACAAGAGCTACGCGGGTCAGGCGATCATCTCGAACGCCTCCTGCACCACCAACTGTCTGGCGCCGGTCGTCAAGGTTCTGAACGACAAGTTCGGTATCGTCAAAGGTCTGATGACCACCGTGCATGCCACCACCGCGACGCAGAAGACGGTTGACGGCCCCTCGAAGAAGGATTGGCGCGGCGGCCGCGGCATTCTCGAGAACATCATCCCGTCCAGCACCGGCGCGGCCAAGGCCGTCGGCAAGGTCATCCCCGAACTGAACAAGAAGCTCACGGGCATGGCGTTCCGCGTGCCGACCTCCGACGTGTCGGTCGTCGACTTGACTGCCGTGCTGGCCAAAGAGACCACCTACGACGAGGTCAAGGCGGCGATGAAGGCGGCTTCCGAAGGTGAGTTGAAAGGTGTTCTGGGCTACACTGAGGACAAGGTCGTCTCGACCGACTTCCGCGGCGAGGTCAAGACTTCGATCTTTGACGCCGGGGCCGGCATCATGCTTGACTCGACCTTTGTCAAGATCGTGAGCTGGTATGATAACGAGTGGGGCTATTCCAACAAGATGTTGGACATGGTAAAAGTCATCGCGAATTAAATGTGTCGCCGCGAGGCGTTCGCACGGGGCGGGTCGGTTTTTGCCGCCCGCCCTTTCGTGTTTTTAGAAATGTCGGATGTCGGGCCGGTCAGACGTGTCCGACCCCAGGGAGGAGCAGCTGAAATGAACAAGAAGACTTTGCGCGATGTGGATTTGAAGGGCAAACGCGTGGTTATGCGCGTGGATTTCAATGTGCCGATCAAAGAGGGCGTGATCAAGGACGACACTCGCATCAAGGGTGCGTTGCCTTCGATCAAGTACGTGCTGGAACAGGGCGGCAGCCTGGTGCTGATGAGCCACCTCGGCCGCCCGAAGGGCAAGGGTTACGAGGCCGATTTCTCGCTCAAGCCGGTCGCCGAGTACTTGGCCAACCTGCTGGGTAAGCCGGTGACCTTCGCGCCGGATTGCGCCAACGCCGATGCCGAAGTCGCGGCGCTCCAGTCCGGCGGCATCGTGATGCTCGAGAACACGCGCTTTTACAAGGCCGAGGACGGCAAGGTCAAGAAGTCCGACGACATGTCCGAAGAGGAACTCAAGGCCAAGAAGTCCGAGCTTAAGGCTAAGCGCGAAGAGCTGGCCAGTAAGCTGGCCTCTTACGGTGATCTCTATTGCAACGACGCATTCGGCACAGCCCACCGCGCCCACGCCTCCACGGCCGTGATCTGCAAGTTCGTGAAAGAGAGCGTGGCAGGCTTCCTGATGGAGAAGGAGATCGAGTATCTGGGTAACGCGGTCGAGAATCCGACCCGCCCGTTCGTCGCCATCCTCGGCGGCGCCAAGGTCTCGGACAAGCTGGCTGTGGTCAAAAACCTGCTGGACAAGGTCGACACACTGATTATCGGCGGCGGCATGGCCTACACCTTCCTGAAGGCGCAGGGTCACGATGTCGGCGGTTCGCTGTGCGAACTCGACCAGCTCGATTATGCCAATGCGATGGTTGAGAAGGCCAAGGCCAACGGCAAGCAGTTGCTGCTGCCGGTCGACAACGTTGCTGCCGACAAGTTTGACGCCGAGGCCAACACGCAACTGGTCGGCAACGACATCCCGGAAGGCTGGATGGCACTGGACATCGGCCCCAAGACCACCGAGCTGTACGCGGCTGCGATCAAGGGTGCCAAGACGGTTGTGTGGAACGGCCCCATGGGTTGCTTCGAGATGAAAAAATTCGCGGACGGCACCACGGGCGTCTGCAAGGCCGTGGCCGAGAGCGGCGCGGTCTCGATCATCGGCGGCGGCGACAGTGTCAGCGCGGTCAACAAGAGCGGCCTGGCCGACAAGATGACCCACATCTCCACCGGCGGCGGCGCCTCGCTCGAGTTTCTCGAAGGCAAGGAACTTCCCGGCGTGGCCGCGCTGAGCGATAAGTAAGCGCGGCACAGGGACGGCTCTGCGAGCCGTCCCTGTGCCGTTTTAGCACTTTTGCGGCACTCTCGTTACGCACTTGCGCAGGACTCAATACTCACACCTCATGAGGTGTGAGTATTGAGTAGCATCATTGCTTCGCGCTGGCGAATGCGGGTTCGCGGATCAGCTTGATCAATAGCGCTCCGGCTAATGCGCAAGCGGCCATGAAGCTGAAGCCGCTGGCGTAGCCTAAGTTTTTGATAAGCAGACCACCCACCGATGTGCCGATGCCGGCGCCAGCGTATGCGCAGGCATTCATCAGGCCTATGCCCGTGCCGGCGCTGTCCGTTCCAAGCAAATCTGCGGGCAGAGCGAAATAAGGCCCGATCCCAAGATAGAGCATATACCCAGAGACGACCAGCATCACGGCCGCGATGGTCTGCAACATCGCACCCGAACTTATGCCCTTTGCGAGACCCCCTGTAATCCCGGCGATCCTTTCGATGGACGGCAGCACCAATATGCAAACGGCGCACAGTACTAGCGAAAATGCTATCACTGTCGAGCGCTTGCCTTTAAAAAGTCTGTCGCTCAAAAAGCCGCCGCTCACAGCACCCAAGGCCATGCCGAGCGGCAAAGCCGCAGCCGTGAATCCTGCGCCTTTGATTTTCCAGCCGTAGCTTTCCATGAAGTAGATCGGGATAAAGGTCAAAAGTCCCCAGCGCGCCACATGATGCAGCGCGATCGATAAACTGGCCATCATGAAGTCCTTGTTTCTGAAAGCGCAGCGATAACGGTTCAACGCGGATTCTTGAGGCTGGCCGCCGGTCGTTTTTTTATGCGGCGTCGTCAACCCCACGTCTTCCGGACGGTCTTTGGTGACAAAGTAAAAAACGACAGCCACGGCGGCCATCAGCAGCACCGGATAACGAAAAGCCGCCCGCCAGCCCCAGGCACTGGCAGCCGCGGAAGCCAGCAGAAACACGGTTACATTGGCCATGGCCGCCGAGAAGGTATATAGACCCATGGCCAGCCCCCGTTCGCCATGACCCCACCAGTTGGAAATAAGTCGGCCGCCAGGCGCCATGCCCATGGCTTGGAAATAACCGTTGATTCCCCAAGCCGCCGCCATCGCGCCGAACACCATTGACGAGCTTCCGGCCAGCCCTGTCAGACTGAAGAGTCCTCTGCCTATCTCCGGCGCATAACTAAACGCCCAATTGGCGGCGCAGGAGATGATCGCCCCCAGCGGCATCAGCACACGACCGAAACGGTCCGTGAGATTGCCGTTGAAAAATTGCCCGACACCATAGGTGAAAATCAAGACCGATACCAGATAGCCCATCCGCGCCTTATCCCATCCGAATTCGTCCATAATGGGTTTCATGCAGATCGCGAGATTTAACCTGCCGCAGTAATAAAAAAGATAACAGGCCATAGTCGCCAGCAAGATGCGCCACTGCCATCGGCGCATGGAGTCCGCTGTCTGTCTTGGCGCGGCCATACGTGTGTTATTTATCATCAACTTATCCACAAATCTTTGATCCGCAGTTATCCGGTTTAATGACCGTGTGCCTTGGTTCATTCAGTATAGTGTATACGTCAGTCCGGCGGTCTTCAAAACGCATTTCTCGGAGACTGCCGACCTGTCCCCCGAATGTACGTTGCCCGCACAACTCGTGCCGCAGGTCAACCGTAGCCGCTGTCCAGCCGCTACAGGTGTCGAGACTGGTCAGAAGTTTGCCGTCATTACCGCACACCCCGCTCAGCCCCACCATGCGGTGAGCTGCGGGATCGCCCGACAACGCGCCGCCGTAACTGCTGCGGACAATGGTTGTAAAATTGAAATAGGCATGCGAGCGCATTTGGAGTTCCAACTCTTCTCTCGAATAAAGCCGCTGCATTGAAGGCCAGAATATTATTTTGGAGCCAGCCAGCGCCAGTATCCGCGCCGACTCCGGAAAACAACCGTCATAACAGATCATGATTCCCACACGGCCGAAATCCAGATCGAACACCGGCCAAAGGTTGCCTGCTTCGATGCCCATCTCGGAGCTTTCGGTTTTGGTGATGTGGATTTTATCGAAAAAGCCGACGACCTCTCCGTCCCGTCCGATCAGATACGCGCGGTTGTAGCGATGCCCGTCAACCTCGATGACCAAAGGCAGAAGCACATAGCACCCGATGGCTCTGGCCCTGTCTGAGAAATGTGCTAGAAAATCCTGCGCCCCGTTCGTGCAAGTGTCGTAACATCCGGCTTTCAGACGGTCTGAGCAGTTAAAGTATTCCGGCAGGCACACGATGTCCGGTTTCCCGTCCGCAGCCTGCTCGAAAAGTTCCAGCCCGCAAGTGGCGGCGTTTTTACCGGAGTCTGGCGCAACCCAAGCCGGAGGTTGTATGACGGCGATCTTGACTTGTCTGTTCAATGGTTTCAACCTCCGGTCTGAGGCTGACCTACCAAAGGGGTTTTGTTGTCACACGCGTCCGCCAGTTTGGGCTCTCGGTATTCAGGTAAAAGCGGCTCGATCCCCATCTGGCGGGCGGCCTCTACCATCGGTGCCAGAAAGTCGACTAACGGGAACTTCACTCCCGCCTCCCGAAAAGCCGTCAGCGTGTTCTCCGGGTGTGTGTCCATGGCGCCGCGGTGCGCACAGATGCCTTTGTCCGGCATCGTAGTCGCTCCCTGATTCGTGAGGTTGCACATGCGCATCACTGTGCCTTGCGGTATCTTGCCCCTCACCGCCGCCTTGTGCAGATCCTCCACCTGCTTGGCGGTCAGCGCGTAATTGAAGAGCACCGCCTCGTCGATCTCGCCGTCAAAAAAATTACTTATCTGGGCATCCATGCCCAGATAGAAACCGTCGGATGTGCGCAAGGCCCCCGCCACGTTTACGTTATAATAACTTTTCTCGTTTCCGCCATCCAGATAGGTGCGCATAGTGGTGCCGTCCCAAGTCATCACTATATGGTGCCACGCGCTATCGGTCATGTTAGGGTATGGGTACGCACTATGTTGATCTTCGTCGCTGTCCATCAATAAAAACCTGAGATCGTTTGAGCTTTCCCGGCAGACAAGGAAGGAGTAGCGCGTGCCGGCCTTGCGCTGAAAGCCCGCGATGATCTGACGTGTGCCAGTCGGACTGGTCGGGCTAAAGCGGTACCAGACGCTCATGGTGAGCGCGGTCACGGTGTTGTCTGAAAAACGGTTTGTTGGCGTCAAAGCATCCGCCAGCGCGTTTGTGTTAAAAAGTCCTTGACTGTTGGAACGGACAAAGCCGATGGCGCAGTTGTTGGTTTCCAGCCCCAGATATGCGGGCGGGCGCAAGCCGGTCGACGCCCAGTCCAGGGTTGTTGTCAAAGTCAGACTCCAGCCGCCGACCGAGTCCAGGATCCGGCCGTGCGTCTCCTCCATGCGCCAGTAGTGGCAGGGATTGAGATTCATCACGGTTTGCTCATAATGCGGTGTCTTGTAGATTCCGGTAACCGCCGCTTCGTAATGGCGCGCAACTTGCGCGTCGGTCAGCGGACGGTCGTAGATGGCGATCTTATCCAGCGCACCGTTATTATAACGTATATCCATCGTGCTCGCGTCGCCGCCGAAAACCAGCTCGTCCATCTGATGAATCGGGCCGCTGGCCGCACCTGAGGCGCAGAAAGCGACACTTGCCGCAGGTTCCTTTCCGTCAAGGTAGGTGCGCAGGTTGCTACCGTCCCATGTCATGGCCATGTGGTGCCATTGCAGGTCGGGCGTCGCGCCTAGTTGATAGACAGTCTGCCGTTCAGCCATGTCCTTGCTATAAACCCGTATTTCACGTATTGAAGTGTTTGTGTCAGTACTTGTGATTGCCGTAAAGCCATAACGCGACCCAGCCGTATCATTATATCCGAGTATCACCCCTTCGCTGTTTATGGATGAACGCTTGAACCAGAACTCTGTCGACAGGCCGTGCATGTCGCCGGCCGCGAAGCTTTTGGTTCCCAGTTGGTCGGGATTGCTGACAAACGAACGGGTTTTGCCCTCGCTGGTGTAGAGCAAGGCCGCGTTGTCCACCGCCATGCCAGAGAAGCCATCGGACGGCTTCGGACCATCTGTGCTGGTCGGCCCGCCGCCGACCGTTGACGGAGGGAACCCGTTGTAATGCGTTGCGGTCTTGC
>CAZKZI010000156.1:0-6666 GCA_964557205.1 uncultured Lentisphaeraceae bacterium | reverse complement strand
AATTATCGTCAAACACAAAATTAATTATTTCTGGTTTCTTACAGCGAGTTTCCCGTCCCCTTCGAGTGTGACAATCAGTGCCCTAGCCTGCTTGAGATACTCCGCTTTGACATCATTTCCGTTCCAGCTTACCTTCCCGGGCGCGGTTGCAACTCCGGTTATCAGTGCTTTATACTTTCTCTCCGGCCAGGCATCCACTTTCAGCTGGATGACACCCTCCTTGCTTTTTTCTTCGCTTATCTCGCCCGGAAGGTGAATAAGCACTCCGTTTGATAAACGACTGACGGTGTACATGGGTGTTTTGCCATATACTTCCGCAAGGTTTGCCTGCAATGTTCCCGGATTGATTGCCGGACCACCCCTCTCCTGCTCCTTCAGCAGGAGGTAGTCAGGCAGCAGTCCGCCGCGGTTTTCAAGGTCGTCAGTTGGAAAGGTCATCTGCAACCCTGTCAGGGTTATGCCCCGTGCGATTTTCCGCCAGGTGTCGCCCTGCTCACTATCAACCCTTGCCAGCTCTTCCAGTGCCGACCTGTAAACAAGTCCGCACCATTGAACCGGCCGCCCAATCCAGTTCGACCCTGTCCAGTCGGTGGCTCCGATAACACCGATTGTCGCGTAAATCCCGATCTCTTCGTCAACGGGTGGAGCGAAATAGACCATTGTGGCACCGGTCCAGGCCCAGTAGCGCGCCTGCTCGATATAATCCTTTTCCCCGCTCAGCAGATATCCCTGCACGTAACAGCGGACCAGAATTCCAGCCGCCACTATGTCGGGTGTGTGCAGGGGCATTTCCCACGGCTGTGCTCCACACGGTATTTGACCTGCATAGAGTTCGGTCATCCGATCCAGTGATTTGAGAGCCGCTTTGATCACGGATGGGTCACCGGTTAAAGTGGCATCCAGCATTATGTGTACAACTGTCATTGCCGTGTAGCCGTTGCAATGATTACTTCCCAAAGTGGATGCATAATCCGGTTTTCCCTCCGCCGGTTTGTATATTGCACGACCTCCGGTTTTCTCCAAACCTGTGGTCAGGCTCATTACCCGCTTGGCGGCCTGATTGACAAGAGACGCAAGATTGCCGTAGAGCAAAGCACCTGTCGGGAGTTTTATGTGTGAAACTCCTCCAACTCCCTGATGACTCTCCGGGATTGTCTCAATGGCTTTATCCGCGGTCTCCTCAAGACGTTGCTTCAGCTCTTTGTCTTCAGTGTTTGCTGCCAGCCAGAGCAGATAGGAGGGTACGTCCGGTGCGATTGACGGGGGAAATCTTTTTCCAAATATCGCATGGCGCCAGCGAGTACCATCTCTCGCATCCGAATCAAGCCAGCCATGAGCGAGAAGGTGCAGGGCACCTTCGAACCCCGGTTTGAAATCAGGCAGGGGGGGCAGTTTGACGTGTGAAACATAATCCTGAACTGCCTTGGTTATAGCAGCTCCCTCTCCGCCGCGGATTACAGCTTTGTGGGTGTAGGTCTTATTGGCTTCAAGCTGGAATCCTTCATAGACATCCAGCTCTCCCTGGAATCGGTCTTTGCCGACAGCTGGCGACCAAAGCCCCATCAAATGACCGCCTGATTTAAAAATACGATCAGGTGAATCGAAGACAGGTGAGATTGTTGTCTGCAACTTATCCCACGAAATAGACACCCAGCGGTCTTCCGCGGAGATGGCCATCAATGGATAGCAGAGCTTGAATTGTTCTACAAGCCTGCGGTTTGCCGCCTCTCCCTTGAACTCCTTTTCGTTGCTTGAAGGTTCGTCGGCCAGATATTCCACTCCCGGCAGAAGCGCCTGCTGCTTGGAAGTTCCGAAGGTGCCTGTGCCGGCAAAGAGAGTCAGCCAAGGCAGGTGCACCATCTTTCTCGCTCGGCTGGTCTTGATTGTGGTTTCCACGCTTATTTCATTATTTGTCGCGGTGAATTTTCTGGTAAGTTCCCACCCGGCACTGTCATCATCACGCACTCGACAACGAATTTGAAAACCTTTGTCAGTTTTCTCTATTGATGTCTCTCCTTTTTTAGGTATGACATCAACAGCCTTGCTGCCATTCCAGTACATAAGTGTTTCATCGGGATTGGATTGCAGCATCTTCAGCCCGTTTACATAACAGACAAAAGAGTTCCAATTATGATCGCTGTGTATACATCTAAGGTTTTTTGTTTCAAAAGAGTGTACGTTTCCTTTTAATGTTACGGGTGCAGGGGGGGAGAAACTCCCGGATACAAGTGGAGTGAGAGGTTCCACCTTAAATGAGCGTATGGAAAAACTGCCTTCAGAACCGGGTGGGTCTATGCGGAATCGCAGCCGTTTGGATATCAGCGGAATAGTGCCTGAATATTTTGGATCAGGGCCTTTTATGAATCGCAGACTCGTAGAATTATCCGCTGAAAACCCTGACTCAGGCGTTGCAAAATACAGGTGGCAACTTCCGCTGTTAGAGCAGGTGGCATCAAGAATGACTCCGAGCTTCAGTGCTTTGCCTGCATCTGGAATATCTGCGAACAGGCCCTCTATCCACGGGTCTTCACCTGTCAGGGTAACCGTGAATGCTCCTTGTGTGTTTTCAACCCGCGTTCGAGGATTGCCTTTCCAGCCATGCTCCGCTTTTGTGAAGTCCACCAGTTTTACGGACTCGGCCGCCATGCAGCTAAAAGCTGATAATCCCCAGAAAAATAATTTTAAATTCATGCGCGGAAGTGAATCAGAACTGGCATGCATTGTCAAATTGGATATTAAATTGGGCGCGTTCGGCTAGCGCCAGCCGGGCAGTCCTTTTCGCCTCCACCTTCTCGTCGAACGCCTTTTCGATATCCCACCGCAGCTAGCTACTAAGGGACAGGTAATTTGAAATATTCTGGACGATCCGGGATATTTGGTCGGGGGGAACCTTGCTGGTGGTAGCCTTTGGCGCGAACGAAACCGTTGCCAATGTGATGCCGTTCAGTGCCGTGTCAGCAGATTGGCAGGGCAAGGCCGGAAAAATTATGGCATCTTTAATGGGCAAGGATTAACGTTATTTTAAAGCGGCATCCAGCGTGAGTTCCGCTACCGCATAGATGCGTAGGCGGGGGATGTGGATTTTGATCCTGTTGTCCTCTGCCGTCGCGTCGGCCTTAACCGGCGCGGAATGGTCGGGGCTGAGCACACGGAATCCGGTCAGGAGCTGTCCCGGCGGCAAGGGCAGATCCACTTTCAGATCCTGTACCTCTTCAACCGGCGGAGGTACAACCCCCAACGGCGTCAGGTAGTTGACCACATGGACAACGAGTCGGCTGCGGTCGGGAGAACGGTACGTTGCTAAACGGATACCTTCCGTCGACGTGCTGTCGGCACGTGTGAGCTTGACCCCTGACTTTCCCAGAAAAGCCGCAAACGTCTCTTCGCTTTCACGCCGCGCCAGACAGCCTTTCCCGGCGGCCACAACCTGTCCGTCAACGAGATCCGCCAACTGATCCAAGGGGGCTGGCAGCGTTGCGCGCGGTCTCAGGAACGCATCCTTTTCTGCCAGAGGTCCCGACACGAGGAGCGTTCCGCCCCCAGTGACAAAGCGGGCCAGCGCCTGCAGGTGACGGTCTGCCAGCACGGACACGTTGCACGCGGCAACGACGCGGGTCTCGGTGTACGGATCGGCATCCAGCCGGCTCTCGGAGGCGAATTCGAAGCGGACGTGCGCATCGGCGATCATGGGGGTCAGCCGTTTTACGGCGGCCAGATGCGCGTGGTTACCCAGCCAATCCTGTTCGGGCAGGGCAAGGATGACAGAGTCGGCCCACGGCAGCAGGCCGGCATAGAGTTCGGGATGCGATTCAACGAATTCGCGGTAGTCGTTCAGAGCGTCCTGGTAAACATCGAAACGGGGGGGCAGCAAGAACCCCCCGCCTCCGCTGAAGGCCGCGCACTCCGCCATGCCGAGCCGCGCCACATCGATGTTCATGGCCAGGTGCGGGAGGGTGCGCGGATACCCCCCCCGCGTCAGAACAACGGGTCGGACGCGCGCACGCAGCGAGCGGACAAACAGGTACTCGAAGAGGTTGTCATTGATCGAACGCAGGGTCACACCTTCAAAGACCGGATGCAGCACCAGTCCGGGATGGGTGCCATAAGTTCCCACGGACTTCTCGAACATGACGAAATCGGTGTCCCGCAGCCCCTCCTGAAGATCTACAGCGTTGCCGCCATTTGGAAAGACGACGAACTCACGGCCAAGGGTTTGTGAGCCGACTGTCTTTATCGTGGCCATCTGCTCGCGTGTTGTGGCACACCAGAACCGGTGTAGCTCACAGGCGGCAAGGGTGGCCGCGCGGTGATCTGGGAAAACCGCCGTATCGAGATCATTGATCCCGAGCAGCTTCCGGGCCTGCTCGGCACTGTAACGGTTTTTGAGATGAGTTCGGAATGCGGCCAGCACGGCGGGTGAAAAAGACTTTTGACTGTGACCGTTGTCGACGAAAACCCCGTCGCAACCGGTGCGGGCCACAAAGCGTACCACCTCCAGCAGCCAGGTGCGCCAGCCCTTGGTGTGCCAGCAGGCGGCGAAGCGGTGATTGATCTTGAAGGCAGGGTAATAATCAGCCTGATCGTAGGTGTAATACAATCGGGGCTTGCCATCTGTTGTGGTCTGCAACCACTTCCGCGGATATTGCCTGGGTCTGGGCGCCAGCCCCAGACAGCGGTACTCGTCCCAATGGTCGTAGAACTCCCAGAAACCGCTACGTTTCTCCGGATCGCCGTTTAAGGTCATGCTGCAGATATAGGGGGTGACGTAGCGGACGCCGGCTGCATGTAATTGGTCAACCATCAGCCGCAGCGCGGTGATGCGGGTGGCCACCTCGTCAGAACGCAGCCTCGCGATGGCGTCGCCGGATCCGTGTGCCTGATTCTCGCCTCCGAACGCACGGATCGGCCCCCACCCATGGTTGAACGGGACATCTTTACCGAGATGCAACAGGGTAGGCGGAGCTGAGGCGACCGCGGCCACATAATTCGAATTGCCGACGTGTTCCGTCCTGTAATCCAACACATACGTGAAGGGCAGGGAGGTACGCCATTGCGTGCCGTCCCGACGCGCTAAGGCGTCAGCCAGAGTATCGTTGGCCAGCGGCCGATAAGGCGGCCGCGTCGCTGGCCGCGCAACCAGCTTGCCAGATGAGGCGCGGGACTTGTTGGCGCCGTGCCAGTTCCGGCTGAACTGCACCGCCCATTCTGGCTTAGGACTCAACAGGCCCGGCATCTTGTCGTCCAACTCCAACGTGACATCATCCGTGTACCAGCCTTTACGGGCACAGCGTTCCAGTGACACAGACCACGTTTTGTCCGCGTGAACGGCGGGCACAGCGCATTCGATTCGTGTGCGCACATCGAAGTCCCCTTCGCGATCAAGCGCGACGCTGCCGTCCGGGACCCGGACAACGAGATGCGCAGCCTCTCTGGGAGCACTGGCCAGTATCCAGAACGTGGCCTTTTTTGTTCCGCTGGGCACGAAAAAGAAGAGAGGCCCCCATTCACCGATCGTCTTCAAGGGCTGATCCGGCCGCGTCACCAGCGCCCACGGCATATGATCCGGAAAATGTGCCACGGCGGTATTCTGGCCACTGCTGACTTCGAGTGCCATGCGAGCCCCTGCGCCGGCGGGCACATCCATTTTGAGCGTTTGTCCCGGCGCCGCTTTGCTAACGGCAACCGCGCGACCCCTGGCATCAACCAGGCGGCAGCGAAGGGGGTCTTGAAATCGCGGTCCCCGCGATTTGCAGTGAACGATGATCTCCACGTTGGTTTTCCCGTCCGGATCCAAGGCAACGTAATTCAAATGGCGCAACGTGGGTGTGCCTGCGCTGGCACTTGTCGTGAGCGAGAAAAGGCATATGGCAAAAACATAGCCGAATTCGCTTCGTACAGACGCAATCCTGTTCTTTAGCATGATGAGACCACTTTCTTTAAATAGCGCAAGTTGTGTTTTTTGATCTTGCGCTGAATAATGCGGCGTGAAAGGCCGAGTTGGTCGGCCGTGAGCGTGCGGTTGCCGTTATTCTGCTGAAGGCGGGTTTCAAGCACGGCGCGTTCAAGCTGTTCAATGATCATGCCGTCAGGGATGGAGAGACCATCCCCGATGAACGCCGATGACATCAAAGCGAGCAGCAGGATGAATTCCATCCGCCATGCTCCGTGACGTGTTTTATCGGGTGTCTGCGTTCTTGCCATGCGATGCGTAGCTGTTTTAGCAGGCATTGTGCCGGAAAACTTGGCTGGTCGCCTCTGTCATACCTGCATATCTGTTCTGTCCTGAATTTTATGCTATTCGATGTCGGCAAGGCAAGCGCAAATATAGTACAAAGGGACAGGTTATTAGAAGAAAAATGTTGTTGCGTGTGGAAGAGGTGTTTTGGTATGTTGGCGAGGAAACGGGATGCTATGTGTTATTTTGGGCGCTATGTGCTAGTTGAATGTGCAGCGGGGCAGGAAATTGCAAAAGGTGCAAAGAGGCGGGGCGCGGCGGCACGGGTTGAACGGCGCAGTCGTTTAGGTGGATTGCGCAGCGGAACAGGTGATTTGGATAGGAGGCCGGAAGGAGGCGGGGTATGCGGCACGCGAGGGTTAAGCTGGAAGGCAACGGGTGCTATCATGTGGTGAGCCGGATCGTGGACCGGAATTTCCGGCTGACGGACG
>CAZKZI010000155.1:0-6742 GCA_964557205.1 uncultured Lentisphaeraceae bacterium | reverse complement strand
ATAAGATTACCAACGTTTCGATTTTTTTGCCCCCGACCGGTTTTTCATCGACATTACCGTCCAAATGTTCAATCATACAAACTCTTTTTCAGAAACTGTAGCCGTGAGCGTTTACGGCAGCTTATTTTATTTGAAGAATTCCTTTTGATCCTCGATGAAGACGTTTGAATTTGTAGAGGGCGGCGTGACGGCCGCCCAAGGTTTCAGTGCGTGCGGCGTGGAGGCTGGCATCAAACACCAGGGCCGCAAGGACCTGGCGCTGATCGTGGCGGACAAGCCGGTGCCTGTGGCGGCTGTTTACACGACCAACAAGATCGCGGCGGCACCGGTGCGGTTTGACCGTGAGCGCACACGTTCATCAAGCACTGCGCAGGCGGTGGTAGTCAACAGTGGCTGCGCCAATGCCTGCACAGGCGAGGATGGCATTAAGAACGTTTTAGAGACGGCCCGGTTGACGGCGGAGGCCTTGGGCATTGAAGAGAGGCTGGTGCTGGTATGTTCCACCGGTGTGATCGGAGTGCATCTGCCGATGGAACGTGTCGCGGCCGGCATCAAGAAGGCGGCAGGCGCCTTGAGCGGCACCGGAGGCTATGACGCGGCTTGCGCGATAATGACCACTGACACGGTCGACAAGCAGGTCGCGGTAGAGCTTGAAGTTGACGGCAAGACGGTGATGATCGGCGGCATGTGCAAGGGATCCGGTATGATCGAGCCCAACATGGCGACCATGCTGGGTTTCATCAGCACGGATGCCGCGATGCATCCCAAAGCTTTGGGCCAGGCGTTGCGTGAGGCGGTAGAGGTGAGTTTCAACCGGGTGGTGGTCGACGGCGACCGCAGCACTAACGACACTGTGATCATGATGGCCAGCGGCATGGCCGGCAACGAGATGCTGACGCCTTATCACTCCCAGTGGCAGTATTTCGTAGACGCTCTGACTACGGTCTGCCTCGAACTCGGCAAGAAGATGGTAATGGACGGCGAGGGCGCCACCAAATTCGTGACCGTGAGGGTCAAAGGCGCCCGGACGGCAGAAGACGCGCAAATGGCCGCGCGCGCCGTTTCCAAGTCGGCGTTGGTCAAGACCTCGTGGTTCGGGCTGGATCCTAACTGGGGGCGAGTGATCGCGGCCGTGGGTTATTCCGGCGCCGAGGTTGACGAGCAGAAGGTAAGGATATACTACGGTGACATTTGCGCATACGATCAGGGGCGGGTTGCGGACGCCAAGGCTTTGAAGGCGATGCAAGAGGTCATGCGCAAGAGGGCTTTTGACATTACTGTAGAGCTAAACATCGGACAGTGCGAGGACACGGTGTATACCTGCGACCTGTCGTTAGACTATGTTAAGATCAATGCGGAGTACACGACTTAAGGGCAAGGGAGGCTGGATGTCAGCCCCGAGAGGTTTTATGCAGGAAGCTATGCAGAAAGCGGCGGTTTTGACCGAGGCTTTGCCTTATATACAGGATTTCAAGGGATCTGTGGTGCTGGTAAAGGTCGGCGGCAGCGTTATGGAGGTTGCGGAAAACCTTGAGAGCCTGTTGATCGACATAGCTTTCATGAATGCGGTGGGCATGAAGACCGTGCTGGTTCACGGTGGCGGCAAAGCCATTTCGCGCGGCATGGAGGCTGCGGGCATAAGCGCGAGCTTCGTGATGGGATTGCGCGTGACCACGGATGAGGCGATACATGTGGTGGAGCGCGTGATCAAGCGCGAGGTCAACACTAATGTGGTGGCGCTGTTGCAGAAGCACAAGGCTCGGGCGCGGCCATTGCACGGCGACTGGATTTTCCGGGTAGCAAAGAAGATCGGCAAAGATCCTGAGACGGGGGCGGTGATAGACTGGGGATATGTAGGCGAGCCGTCAGCCGTCGACACTTTTCCGGTCTTGGAAATGCTCGGCGCAGGGATCATCCCGGTGGTCACGCCTTTGGGGACCGGCCCGGACGGCAAGGTGTACAACATCAACGCCGATACGGCGGCCGCGGCTTTAGCCAAAGCCTTGAAAGTGCGCAAACTGGCTTTCATTTCGGACGTGCCGGGATTGCTGATGGATGTGGACGAGCCGATGTCGTTGCTGACAACTTTACGGGTTGGCAGCGTGAACAGACTGAAAGAGTCGGGTGTTGTGGGCGGCGGCATGCTGCCCAAACTCGACAGTTGCGTGGAGGCGATCGGAGCGGGGGTCGGCAAGGTCCATCTGGTGGACGGGCGCATGCCGCACTCTTTATTGTTGGAGATTTTTACCAAACAAGGTGTAGGAACGGAGATCATAGCAGATGAGTAAGAGCACAGACATTGCCGAATTGTTCAACCAGTATGTGATGCACACTTATTCGCCGACGGCGACTTTGACCAGTGGCAGCGGTTGCAAGGTGCGCGATCCTGACGGCAAGACATACCTCGACTTCACTTCCGGCATAGCCGTTCACAATATCGGCCATTGTCACCCTAAAGTGGTTAAAGCCGTGCAGGACCAGGTGGCGACTTTGGGGCACTGCTCGAACCTGTTTTACACTGTCGGGCAGGCGTTGCTGGCGCAGAAGCTTTCCAAACTATCTCTGAACGGCAAATGCTTTTTCTGCAATTCGGGCGCCGAGGCCAACGAGGCTATGATCAAGCTCGCGCGTCTGTGGGGCAGCGAGAAAGGCAAGTACGAGATCATCACCATGCAGAATTCGTTCCACGGGCGCACGCTGGCCACCATCGCGGCGACCGGGCAGGACAAAATCCAGAAGGGTTTTGATCCGTTGCCGATCGGCTTCACGTTTGCCGAGTTCAACAATCTGGATTCTGTCAAAGCGGCGGTTAACGAAAAGACCGTGGCGGTGATGGTCGAGGCGGTGCAGGGCGAAGGCGGCATTTTGCTTGCCGAGGAAGACTTCATGGTCGGCATCCGCAAACTGTGTGACGAAAAAGGCCTGCTGATGTTTTGCGACGAGGTGCAGTGCGGCATGGGACGCACCGGCAAGTGGTTCGGCTGGCAGCATTACCCGCTGAAGCCGGACGCCTTCACGCTTGCGAAATCGCTGGCTGACGGCATCCCCATGGGGGCGCTGGTGGCATCACCCGCTTTATCGGACGTGTTCCAGCCGGGGCATCACGCTGCCACCTTCGGAGGCAACCCGGTATCGTGCGCGGCCGCGCTTGCGGTGCTGGATGTTATAGAAGAGGAGGCTTTGTTAAAGCATGCCGAAGAGATCGGCAAGCTGTTTGTCGAAGGGCTGAGCTTGTTCGTGGACAAGTACACGCAGGTCTTGGAGGTTCGAGGCAAGGGACTGATGATCGGCATGGTGGTAGAGGGCGCGGCCAAGGAGATTGTTGAGGCGTGCGTTGAGATGGGGTTGCTGTGCTGTCCCGCCGGCCAAAATGTGGTGCGTCTACTCCCGCCGATGAATGTCAAGGACAGCGATCTGGAAGAGGCCTTGGAGATGATTGGGGACGCGCTGGATCAGCTTTACGGCGAAGCGGAAGAGGCTTAAGTCTCGTCTGGTTTTCCAGAACCGTCCGCCGATCCAGCGTTATTTCGTCAGACCGGGGCGGTTGCGAGCGCGGCGAAAGCGGAGCGGTTGTGCAGGTGGGTGATGGCGAGCGCCAAGGCGTCGGCCGCGTCGTTCTGCGGTTCCTCGCTCAAACCAAGCAAGGTTTTCACCATCTTCTGGATCTGGAGTTTCTGCGCGCCGCCGTAGCCGGCCACCGCCATTTTCACCCGGCGCGGTTCGTATTCGTAGACCGGCAGGCCGAGACGCGCGCATTGCGCTATGATCGCGCCGCGCGCGTGCGAAAGCAGCATCATGGTCTTAACGTTCTTGGCGTAGAAGATACCCTCGATGGCGACCGCCTGCGGCTCGTGTTCGCGCACCAGGGTGTCGATGCTGTCTTGCAGATTCAGAAGGCAGGCTGACAGGGGATGACCGGGCGGATTTTTTATCGTGCCGTAATAGATCGGATCCATACGCGACCCGACACTCTCCAGAATTCCGACACCGGTAGAGCGCAACGAGGTGTCGACTCCCATCACGCGCAATGTCTTGGTTTGGGTAAGCATATCCGGATAAGATCAACCCGCGGCTGGTTTGCCGCGGGTTGATGTTGCGTCACTGGTCTTGCTTTTGTGCGTCTAGGTCGCGCATGGCCTCGCGGCGGCTGAGCTTGACGCGACCGCGGTCATCGATGCCGATACACTTGACCTGCATTTTGTCTCCGACTTTGCAGACATCCTCGACCTGTCCGATACGGCGGTCGGCCAGCTCGCTGATGTGGCAGAGGCCGTCCTTGCCCGGCAGGATCTCGACAAAGCAGCCGAACTCCTTGATGCCGGTCACCGTGCCCTCGTAGATGCGCCCTTCCTCGGCTTCGGCCGTAATTGAGGCGACCTCGTCCTGTGCGATCTTGAGTGACTCGGCGTTGTTGGCGTAGATGCTGACTTTGCCGTCATCCTCGATGTCGATCTGCGCGCTAGAAATCTCGCACACGCGGCGGATGTTAGAGCCGCCGGGACCGATCAAGGCGCCGATCTTGTCAACCGGGATGTAAACTATTGTGATTCTTGGCGCCAGCGGCGACAGTTCAGGCCGCGGGGCAGGCAGGACGGAACGCATGAAGTCAAGAATCTGCATACGACCGGTTTTGGCGCTCTGCAAGGCGTTTTCCACGACATCCCAAGTGAGTCCGCGCAGCTTCAGGTCCACCTGAAAGCCGGTGATGCCTTTTTCAGTGCCGGCGACCTTGAAATCCATGTCGCCGCAATGATCCTCCGATCCGAGAATATCGGTCACGAGAATCTTCTGGCTTTCGTCCTTGTTCGTGAAGAGACCGACGGACACGCCCGCCACCGGGGCCGTGATCGGTATGCCGGCGTCCATCATGGCCAGGGACCCGGCACAGATGGATGCCATTGAGGACGAGCCGTTGGACCCCATGATGTCAGAGACGATACGGATGGTGTAAGGATAGTCAGCCGGCACGACCTTCGCCAGAGAGCGCTCGGCGAGCGCGCCGTGGCCGATCTCGCGCCGTCCGACACCGCCGAGCCTGCCGACTTCGCCGACACAGTAAGGCGGGAAGTTGTAGTGCAGCATGAAAGGCTTGCTGGTTTCACCGCCTGTGATGGCATCCAAATCCTGGGCGTCTTTCTTGGTGCCTAACGTCACTGATCCGAGGGCCGACGTTTCGCCGCGATCAAAAAGGGCTGAACCGTGCGAGCGCGGCATCACCTGCAGTTGCGCGTAAAGTTTACGGATTTCATCAGCGGCCCGGCCGTCGATGCGTTTTCCGTCTTCCAGTATGTTCTTGCGAACCAGTTCGATTTCCATGGCATCGAAGAACTTGACGAAAGAAGCCGCAGTGATCTCTTCGGGCCACTTTTCCACAGCCTTGGCGCACAACTCTTCGCGGATGGCCTTGACCGTATTTTGGCGTTCCAGCTTGTCGGCGATCAGCAGGGCCTGTTGCAGGGCATTGCCGCCGTTTTCGTAAAGGAACGCCATCTTATCGGCATCAGGCTCACTCTCGGTTATGACTTTTTCCGGCTTGCCCAGCATCTTGCGCAATTCGTGCTGCGCGTCGACGAGCTTGACGATTTCCTCATGTCCGCGTTTCATGGCGGTCAGGAAATCCTCCTCGGATATCTCATGGGCGCTGCCTTCCATCATCAGGAAGCGTTCACGGGTGCCGGCGTAGATCAGGTCCAGATCGCTGTTTTTACGCTGCGAATTGGTGGGGTTTATGATGAATTCGCCGTTGATGCGTCCGACGCGCACACAGCCGATAGGACCCATGAACGGGATTTCGGATATGTGCAAGGCCGCCGAGGAGGCGTTTACCGCCAGGATGTCGGCGTCATTCTCGCCGTCGGCGGCAATGACCATGTTGTTGATCTGCACGTCATTCCGATAGCCTTCGGGAAAGAGCGTACGGATTGGTCGGTCGGTGATGCGGGCGCAAAGTATCTCTTTTTCGGAGGGGCGCTGCTCGCGCTTGAAGAAACCGCCCGGGAAACGACCCGCGGCGTAGTATTTTTCACGGTATTCGACCTGCAGGGGAAAATAATCAATGCCTTCCCGCGGCTTGTCGGTGTTGGTCACTGCGCAGGAGACCATAGTGTCGCCAAGCCGCACGACGGTAGCGCCTGCGGCTTGCCGTGCCAGTAGGCCGGTCTCGATGGTAATGGTTGTTCCGCCAACATCGACGGAGACAACAGTAGTGTCGTTCATTGTGTGTGCCTTTCAGCGGAAAAAGGACCGTAAAGCTAGATGCCAGGAAAGATGGCTTACTAAAACGTGAAGAGAGACCCGTGTGAAGGCTAGTCTGTACAGAGACGGGCCGCATGGAGGTTGTCCGCACGGCCGCTGCGCTCAGGTCAGCGGCGCAGACCCAGATCCTTGATGATCTTTGTATAAACGTCTGGATCTTCGCGTTTAAGGTAGTCAAGAAGGCTTCTGCGTGTGTTCACTTTACGGATAAGGCCGTAACGCGAGCTGTGGTCTTTTTTATTGGCCTTGAGGTGCTCGGTAAGCATCGTGATCTCTTTGGTGAGAACGGCTATCTGCACTTCGCTCGAACCGGTGTCACGGTCGTGTCTTTGGAATTGCTTCCTGATGGTAGTTTTATCAATCTGGCTCATAGTCTGCTTGCGGTCCTTGTTCCGCGTGTCTTTTTTTCTGTTAACTTTCCGGCGCTACTATAGTGAATTTCCCCGCTTACTGTAAAGCGAAATCAGGCCGGAAGGCCAGATCTCCC
>CAZKZI010000154.1:4863-6912 GCA_964557205.1 uncultured Lentisphaeraceae bacterium | reverse complement strand
GCTAACGTGCCGAAACGAAAACCAAGGTCGCCCAGTGATAGAGTTTCGAAATATAGGTGTGCGTTACGGCACACAGGAAGTCTTGTCAAACGTCACGTTCCGGGTCAACAAAGGCGAGCGCGTCGGCATCGTCGGACCCAACGGCTCCGGCAAGTCCACGCTCTTCCGCCTGATTCTCGGCGAAGCCTTTGCCGACAGCGGCGAGGTGCTTATCGAAGAGGCGCCGCGCATCGGCCATATCCGCCAGCATCTCAAGGCCGACTCACCTGACGAGACCCTGCTGGAATACACTTTGCGCGGCATCCCCGGCTTGGCCGAGATGGAGCGCGAGATCCATGCTCTGGAGCGGCAGCTTGCCGTTGCCGACGACGAAGGCGAGCGCGCCCGGCTGCTACGCCGCATCGGTAACGTGCAGACCGAGTTTGAGCATCTGGGCGGCTACGAAATCGAGTCCCGTGTAAAAATTTCGCTGGGCGGTCTCGGTTTTTCCGCCGAAGATTTTGATAAAACCTTCTTGAGCTTCAGCGGCGGATGGCAGATGCGCGCGGAACTTTCGCGGGTGCTGGCGTCCAAGCCCGACCTGCTGCTGCTGGACGAGCCATCCAACTATCTCGACCTGCCTGCCGTGGAGTGGCTGCAACGCTTTCTGCGCGCTTTCGACGGCACGCTGATCCTTATCTCGCACGACCGTTACCTGCTGCGCACCCTTACTTCCACAACTGTTGAAATTGACGCCAACACTGCCACCCGCTACAACGGCGACCTCAAATTTTACCTGCGTGAACGTGATGTGCGGCATTCCAATCTGCTCGCCGCCAAAGCCAATCAGGACCGCCGGATCGAACAGTTGGAACGCTTCGTCAACCGTTTCAAGGCCACAGCTTCGAAAGCATCGCAGGCGCAGAGCCGTATGAAAATGATCGAGAAGATCCAGTCCGAGGCGGTGTCGGTGCCCAAACGCAGCCATTCGGCCGGCTTCCTGCGGCTGGCACCTGCCCCGCACGCCGGAGTAGATATCATCCGGCTCAAGAATGTCGATTTCTCTTATGACGGCGAACGCAATATATTGCATGATGTGAATATCAGCATCGCGCGCGGCGAAAAGGTCGCGCTCGTGGGCTTCAACGGCATGGGCAAGACCACCCTGCTGCGCATCATGGCCGGAACCCGCCGACCCACGCGCGGCACATGCGTGCTAGGCCACAAGGTTGTACCCGGTTATCTGTCGCAAGAATTCTCGGAAACAGTCCCGCCCGAGGTTTCGGTCTTCGAGTGCGCCAAGCGCTGCGCAAATGGACTGACCGAAAAAGACCTGCGCTCGCGTCTGGGCGCGTTCGGGTTTTCAGCGGACGATATCGGCAAACCCTCGGGGGTGCTGAGCGGCGGCGAAAAAATACGTCTGGCCTTTTTGCGTCTCTTCCTCGCGCCGCCCAACCTGATGCTGCTGGACGAGCCGACCACGCATCTCGATATGGAAGGTCGCGCCATGCTGGAGCAGGCTATCCGTTCTCATGACGGCACTGTCTGCCTGGTCAGCCACGACATAGAGTTCGTGAGAAACACGGTCGGCGTAGTCATCGAGATCAGTCCTGCTGGCGTGCGGCGCTTTCCAGGCGGTTACGACTACTACCGCGAGAAGACTGCCGCGGAGAGCCGCGATCTCTCGGAGAACGTTACCGGTCAGCCGGACGCAGACGCGCAGGCCGGCATGCCTGCAAGCTCTAAAGATTTGCGTCGCGCCCGCGCCATGGCCCGTGCCCGCCTGCAACCAGCCATCAAAACTCTCAAAGCCAAGGTCAAAAAGGCTGAAACGCGCATCGCAGAGCTGGAGACCGAACTGGAGACCCTCTCGGGGGAACTTTTCAACCCCACCCCGAATACCGATTTCGCCGTCACCAACAAGCGTTTGAAATACGTTCAGGACCAGTTGGCGGTATTCACGGAAGAGTGGGAACGCGACGCCACAAAGCTAGAACGACTTAAATAGATTGGAAAATTAACCTGATTCATTCAGACGCTTGAAAAGAAGCACCGAACAGATGTATGATT
>CAZKZI010000154.1:0-4763 GCA_964557205.1 uncultured Lentisphaeraceae bacterium | reverse complement strand
TACTATGAAACGTTACTTTTTAATGGCTCTCGGATTTTGTTTGTGCCTAGTTCTCAACGCCGCCCAATGGTACCGCGGCAACCTGCACATGCACTCGAAATGGAGCGCCGGCAACGCCATGCCTGAGGATGCCGTAGCTTGGTACCGCGACAACGGCTACCACTTCGTCTGTCTCTCCGACCACCAGATCGTGCAGACCGACACCAACGCCTGGCTGGAGATCGGCTCGAAACATCTCAGTAAAAAAGAGGCCGACAATTACCTGAAACGCTACCCGGCCAGCGCTCATACCAAGAAGGAGAAGGCCAAGGAGTTCATACGCCTGAAGACGGTCTGGGAACTTAAACGCATCTTCGACCGGCAGAACGAATTCTTGATGATTCCCGGGCTGGAAGTGAACCGCGTGATCGCCGGTCTTCAGGTCCACATGAACGCGATCAATGTCTACAATACCATACCCTATCGCTACGGCGACACGCCGACCGAGACCTTCGGACGCATCGAGAACGCGGTGCGCGCTTGGGGCGACGAGCAGCAAATTCCCGTACTCTTTATGCTCAACCACCCCACCTGGCCATATTTCGACATCACCCCGGATGTGCTGGTCTCTCTGCCGCAGGTGCGCTTCTTCGAACTGTGCAACGCCGACGGCGGCAATGTATACCCGGCACACCGCGCATGGTACTCTATCGAAAAGTTCTGGGACATCGTTAATGCCTTCCGGATCGAGGACGGTCACGATCCGGTCTTCGCCACAGCCTCAGACGATACCCATAACTATTTCGACCCCGCAGGCGGGGCGCGTCCGGGTGAAGGCTGGATCTGCGTCCGCGCGGCTACGCTTGATGCAGATGCGCTGTTGCAGTCCATATACCGCGGAAATTTTTTCGCGTCTACCGGCGTCGCCCTGGAAACTGTTGACTTTGACAGCAAGTCCGGCATCCTGCATGTCAAGGTTTCGCCCGAAGCGGGCCTGTCTTACCGGATCGTTTTCACTACGACCAAAGCCGGCTTTGACCGCGCAACTGAGACCTTTGACGACCCGGCGCGGGACAAGAAACCGGCGCGCACCGGCGTCATCTATTCGGACAGCATCGGCCGCGCCGTCAAAACCGAGGAGGGCACCGAGGCTTCATACAAGATGGCCGATGACGACCTCTATGTGCGAGCCACGGTCATTTCGACCCGACGCGCCGTAAACCGCGTCAACAACGAACCCGACTTCGATACGGCCTGGACCCAGCCTTACGGCTGGCGCGACTGGCAGCGGCGCAACCCCGAAAAGTCGCGTTTGCGCCCGCGGCAGTAGCCTGAAAGCCTTGCTCAGGCGGTATCTCGCACAAAGGGAGCAAGGGGCACGCTGTTTTTTATTTTGGAGTGCGGTGACAAAAACCGCGCCCCGCGAGTGTTGCGTCGCTTCGCGATTAAATAATTTTACGAGGTTATATGAGAAAGAGAAACAAGCAGGCCCGGGATTTTGTCGAGGGCAGGGAATCGGCGCACCGGGATAAGGCTGACCGCGGCGACTGGATTTACGGGCGGCGTCCCCTGCTAGAGGTGCTCAAGGCGGGCAAACGACACATCTACGAGGCGGTTCTACCGCCGCCGGGACGCGACACTACCGAAGTAGCGGAGTTGCGCGGCCTGATTCTAGCGCAAGGCGCGCCGTTCCGTACTCTGGAACGCGACGAACTGGACGACATCTGCTGTGGCGGCAACCATCAGGGCGTGGCCTTGCGCGCGGGCGGATTCCCCTACATTTCGATCGAACAGGTGCTGCATGACATCAAAGAGCAGCCTGAGGCCCTAGTGCTGATCCTAGACCATATCGAGGATCCGCAGAATGTCGGCTCGCTGCTGCGCACCGCCGACGCGGCCGGGGTCACGGCGGTGGTGCTGCCGGAAGACCGCGCCGCCGGGATCACGCCAGGGGTGGTGCGAGCCTCGGCCGGTGCTTCCGAGCACATGCGCGTGGCCAAGGTGGTAAACCTCGTCCGGGCAATGAAAGAGATCCAGGCGCAGGGCGCGTGGATCACCGGACTCGACATGGGCGGGGACGCGCGGTCCTACACCGCCGTTGATTTTAAAGGGCGCGTGGGCCTGACAGTCGGTAGCGAAGGCCGCGGCCTTTCGAGGCTGGTGCGCGAGACCTGCGACTTCATCGCCTGCCTGCCCATGCAAGGCCGTGTCGCCTCGCTCAACGCCGGCGTCGCCGGCGCGATCGCGCTGTACGAGGTGGTGCGGCAGAGGGGTTGAAATAAGCGACGGCTTAGTTGACATCGATTCGCGCGATTCTTTCGAAAAATGAAATCAATTCTAAACAGATTGCTGCCGCTGCCGCGCAAGGTGCGTTGCGGTGAGGGTGAGTTCGCGCTCAAAACCCCCTGCACTGTTTTTTGCAGCGCGGACCGGCTGACCGACAAGGCCGTTAAATCGGTCTTGGAGACTGTACCGGGCGCTTTGTGGCGTTTTTCGGAGGATGCCGGGCTGGCCGAGATCTGTTTCCGGTTGTCCGTTGATCCGGCGCCGCCGCAGTCATACCGCCTGCGGATAACCGCTAACAAGGCAGAAGCCTGCGCACATGACCAAGCCGGACTGTTTTACGCGGCAATCACGCTGGCGCAGCTACTCCGCCTGTCGGCGTGCCGTCCGCCCGCGTGCGAGATCGAGGACGCCCCTGACTTTCCCGTCGCCGGCGTGATGCTGGACATCAGCCGTGACAAGGTGCCGACCATGGATACCCTGTACTGGCTGGCCGACACGCTGTCAGGGCTGAAGATCAACCAGTTGCAGCTCTACACCGAACACACGTTCGCCTATCGCGGCCACGAGGAGGTCTGGCGCGACGCATCGCCCATGACCGACGAGGAGGTCCGCCTGCTGGACAATTATTGCCGTGCCCGTCATATCGAGCTTGTGCCCAACCAAAACTCCTTCGGCCATCTCGAACGCTGGCTGACGCTGCCGCGCTACAACACTCTGGCCGAGCTGCCGCAGGGCGGCGCTCCTTTGCCGTGGGGCGGCAAGCGCGACCAGCCGACATCACTCTGCCCGACCGACCAGCGCAGTGTCGCCTTCCTCGCCGACCTTTACGACCAATTGCTGCCCAATTTCTCATCTAGCCTTTTCAATGTCGGCTGTGACGAGACCTTCGACCTGCGCGGTGAGGGACGCTCGGCCGCACTAGTGCGCGAGCAAGGCGAAGGCCGCGTCTACCTCGATTTCCTGAAAAAGATCCACGCCCTGGTCACAGAACGCGGCCGGCGCATAGCCTTCTGGGGCGACATCATCATCAGGCACCCCGAGCTGGTGCCGGAACTGCCGCCGGACGCGCTGGCGCTGGAATGGGGCTATGAGGCGGATCATCCGTTCGATGCCCACGGCGCACTCTTCGCGGCGGCAGGGATCCCCTACCACGTCTGCCCCGGCACTTCGTCATGGAACAGTTTGGCTGGACGAACCTCCAACATGCTCGCCAACATTAACGCGGCCGCGACGAACGGACTAAAGCACGGCGCGGACGGCTTTCTGATCACCGACTGGGGCGACCACGGCCACTGGCAACCGCTGGCCGTCAGCCTGGCGGGCTACGCTTACGGCGCGGCCGTATCTTGGGGACACGCCCGGAATGTCAACATGCCGCTGCCCGCAATGATGGACGCGCACCTTTCCGAAGGCTTCGGGCCTGCGTTGCTTACGCTCGGCGACTTATACCTGTTTTGCGGGGTCTTGCACGCTAACAGCACCGAACTGTTCAAAATACTCTCCACGCCACGAACGCGGCCGATGTCCGAGAACGTCACCTTCGCCACCTTGCTGGCCGTCTTGGAGCGTGTCGACACCGCCGCCGCCGGCCTGCCCCCGTCGCAGTCTGTCATCGCGCAAGAGACCGAACAGGTCATACGGCTGTTGCGCACGGCCTGCCACAGGGGCATTGCGCTCAGAGAGGGCGGCATCGACGAGGCCGCCACCCGGCGCAAGCTGGCGCAAGAGAGCGAAGAGCTGATGGCCGCACATGTTACGGTCTGGCGTTTGCGCAACCGGGAAGGCGGTTTGAAAGAAAGCCTCGCCCGTATGGCCGCGATCCGCGATGAATACGTCGCGCAATGATTTTACGGGGCGGCGATCTTACGCGCAAAAATTCCCTGCCCATCCGCCTGCCTGTGCGTCGCACGCAGACAGGTATCCATCCGTGCTTCTGAAATTAGGTCGCGGGCAACAGCTCGTGCCAGGGTTTTGCAAACGCCTAAAAAATCATTTTAATAAAAATCCGTAAACCGCTTGTATAAGCGGCCTGGGATTTGCTAAGGTGTCTTTCGTTTCAAGAGCGCCTCTAGCTCAATTGGATAGAGCGTCTGACTACGGATCAGAAGGTTGCAGGTTCAACTCCTGCGAGGCGCGCCAAAAACAACAACCAGATTGCGGGGTGGAGCAGCCTGGTAGCTCGTCAGGCTCATAACCTGAAGGTCGTAGGTTCAAATCCTACCCCCGCTACCAATTTAACCCTCGTTTTTGTTGGAAAACACCAATAAAAGCGGGGGTTTTTTATTTATCTGTCAAAACCCTATCGGCCTTGCAACATTTAGCAACAGGTTGAAACGTGTTGACAAAATCCCCACACAATTACCAACACACCCCACACACGGCGGCAACGGCCTCCCGCTTCTTGTGTTGTTTTGCAGGTGGTGGGACACTCTGCCCCACTACCTGCTTTTCGTTCAGCCAAGCCTCGCTGTTGTCAGCGCAATGCCGCCATATCAGAT
>CAZKZI010000153.1:1657-6955 GCA_964557205.1 uncultured Lentisphaeraceae bacterium | reverse complement strand
GGTTCGCTTCCACGACCGACATATCCACATTGTCAAGCCCGCGCCAGAGTCCAGGCGTGTTCCATTTGACAGGTGCGTCCCCGCCCAGCCATTTGTCGGTCATCGTCAATATTAGAATATAAGTGTGAACCCCGTGATCCGACATCTGCTTGTAGCGGTACTGTTCCGGATAATACGATGAGTACGCCATCGGAAAGCGCGGCGCGCCGTTCACGAACATCGTCGTCTTGCCGTTGTGAGGTTTGATCTCACATGTGATGTTTCCTGCCGTTTGCCCCCGAGCGGGAGCTTGTGCCTGCACACACGCCGTGACCACGAACCCCAGCATCGCCATGAAACATTTTTGCATTTCCGATTTCATTCTTTTGCCTCCTCCTTCTGTGATTGATTCCCTGCTGTCCTGATTGCCCCCGTTCTATGGGAGCAACCTGCCAAGCCGCACAACATCCACCAGCCTCAGCTTTTGCGTCACGGCGTCAGGCGCATGATTTTCGTGACGCCGCCGGACAAGTCCGCGTCGATCATGCACGTGCGCCCCTGCCGTTTGAATGGCACTTCCTTGCCGGACGCGATGTCCGTGACACGCCTGATCTTGAAAGGCAGATCCGCGAGACGGATGCGGGCCGTTTTAACGGGCGCCTCGTGGTCGATCACAAACAGATAGGCTTCCCGCGCGCTGGCCCGCACGGATGCTTCCACGTCCGGGTTGGAGGAATGCACATGCGACCGGACGCCCGATTTCCTGGCGATGGCGTTCAACAGCCCGTAAAGCTGCCTGCGCGTGTTGCCGTCGTCTGTCTTCCACGCCTGGAAGTAACTGTCCTGGGCGCAAAAACCGAGCAGCCACGCCGTGCCCCGGCCGCTTTTGCGGCGGATGAGCGCCGGCTGTCCGTCCTGCGTTTTAAGGAGCACTTCGCCGTCCGTCACGCGGCACAGGCGCGGGCTCGCGACAGTGAAATCGTACGAGCCGCCCAAGCTGTTGCCGCGCACTGCGGCGGTGCTCGCCTCTTCGGAAGACCGTCCGGAGCGTTTGACGCGACCCGTCGCGGCGGCATCCACGCCGAACAGCGGCATGAGCGTCTGCAGCGGCACTTTGTGCCGGCCCAGTTGAGGCACACAGTCCGCGACCACCACGCCGCCCTTGTCGATAAATGCGGCTATCCGCCCGGCCACATCCTCCGGCAGCAGTTGGACATCGAACAGGCAGAGCATCTCGTAGCCGCCCAGCGTGTCGTCGGTCACCTGTTCCTCGTGCAGCACGTCCAGTTCGCCGAAAGCGCGCAGGAACAACTCGAAGGAGAGACCCACGTTCCAGTATTCCTCCTGCAACTGGATGCACTGCGTGCGCGGGAAGAGAAAGGCCGCCTTGGCTTTGACCTTGGGTGCCTGACGCAGACTAGAACCGCACCGCTGGATCAGATTCAGCCCTTTGCCCAGCTCCCGCCAATGGCCGGCGTCCTGCGGGATGCCAAAGCCGAAGATCAGGAAGTCGGAACCCTGGGCCACGGCGGTGGTCGCGGTCTCGCGCTCGAGCCAGTTCATGCGGCGAAGCTCCTCGCCCATGGATTTCTTGAACCAGAGCGCGTTATACGTGCCGAACCAGAAGCCGAGTTCCTTGCCGTAAGCGCGCGTCAAGTTGCGCATCTGCGCGAAGGAGTAGTGGAACTGGCTCATGCGCGGCTTGACGATGCGGCGGCACTCGCCGTATCGGAAATCAGTCATCATGTACGGGTAGCTGTCGTAGACAAAGGTGTCGGCGAAGTCCCCGCCCCAGTGAAAGACGTCATCCACGAACAGGCGCGCGTGGGAATCAACCGCGGCGCCGAACGTGCTGTGGCTGTCGTGCGTCATGATGACCTTGAAGTTCGCGTTGGTCGCCTTGATGGCCTTGTAGGTTTGGCGCCAGCCGTCCGGGAAATAATCGGAGCGGAAGTTGATCACGTCGAGCCACTTGACCGGGTCATTGCGGACCGAGTCGTGGCTGGGGGGCATGTCGTAGCCGTACCGCTTGCGGAACTCCACCTTGACCTCGTCGTTGGTTCCGAACGACTCGACCCCCTGGTGGAAGGGCTCGTCCTGATAGCAGAAGACCCGCTCGACATCCGGCTGGCCCGCGAGCGGAGCCAGCTTTTCCGCCACGTTCTTGCGGACGGCCTCGGCGTAGCGCGGCGAATAGACGCAATTTTTCGGAGGCTGTTTGCGACCGAAGAGTTCAAGACCCCCAGCTTGCCAGGTGACCTTCATCCCGCGAGCGCGGGCCGCGCCGGCGATGGCGGGGTGGAGGGCTTCCGGGACCGGCGCGCCCATTTGCGAAGACTGCGGGAGGTAAAGCGCCGTACACCCGTGGGCGATGATGTTGTCGAGCGTGCTGAGCACCAGCGCCTCGTCAAGCTTCTGGTCGCCGCCCTGCCAGCCCGGCGCGTCCGGCACGGGCGAGAACTGCACGGTCACCGGGAAAAGCCCCTGCTTGTCCCGCTCCTTTTCGTCAACAGGCGTGTCTGCGGTCTGGAATACGCCTGCGCAGCCCAGCGCGCAGACCATGACAGCGGCATACGAACCTGCAAAAAACAACCTGTGCGCCCGAGTCCGCACGTCACTTGAACGGTGATATTTCATGATTTCCCCTTTTCCCTTTTTCAGGGAGCGCAAGCACCCAGGCGCAATACCGGCAGTATCTCTTGGCGCAAGGTCGTGTCGAGGTCGAACAGCGCGAACCCGGGACACCCCGCCCGCCTAACCGCCTGTATCTGATCGATCACCTGCGCCGCGTCCAGCCTGCTTTCCGCCGCTGTGACACCGATGCCCGGCAATATCCGCATCGCCTGCTGACGCGTACGGGTCTGATGCGACAGCCACTCGTTGAAACGGCCGAAATCTTCGGTGTAGTTCATCGGCATCACATAGTCAACCAGTCCTATGTTGATCCACGATTCCCAATCCTGACCCACCGCGTACAGACACGACGGATATTTACCGTAAACCGCCGCCGTCATCAGCTTGCCCGGCGCGTCACGACGCATCACACGGCGCGCGGACTGCACAAAATCTGACACCTGCTTAGCGCGCCACTGGATGAAAAGACTTCGCAAAGCACCGCTCTTCACATCTTCCGGCCAGGCCGCCGCGCGCCTTCCGGTGGCCTGCTCAAAACGAGCCTTTACCGTCGGTCCCAAACTCGATGCGTAATCCGGATAGCGCACGAAATCGAGATGTACCCCGTACACATCATGTTTGACCGCCATTTCACGCACGGCTCCCACCAGATAGGCCCTGACTTCCGGCACCGCCGGGTCAAGCCACGAACGCGGCGAACCGTCCGGATTGGTCAGCAGCCAGCCGCGTTTTCTGAAAATGTCTATGCGCGCCGGTGTCGCCCCTTCAGTCGAAAAGCACAGCAGCCAAGCGTGAACACGCAAACCAAAGGGTTTTGCCGCCGCCACACAGGCTGCCAGCTGATCGCCCTGTTCGGTGAAAACGCGCGAACGCGGCAGAACCCCGCTGGCATAATGCGCGAAGGCCGCTCCCGCCACATTGACGTAGATGTCCGTGAAGCCGGCGTCTTTCAGCAGGCGGCAGGTGCGCGGCCATTCGCCCGGATATAGCCCCATGCCTGAATGATCCCAGACCGCCCTGATCTCTCCTTTGCGCGACGGCTGCAACAGGCCGTAGACCTCGTACATCCGCGTGCGCAGATCATTGGATGCCTCCCACGCCTGCCGGCCCTTGCCGGAGGACAACAACCCGACGCACTCGTTTTCTTTGCGTTGCAAAACCTGCACCGCTGAAATAGCCGAAGATCGCCGCCGCGCATCCTTCAGCTTTCCTGCCGCCGCCAAAATGTTCTGCACTCCGCCGCCCACTCTGCGTGCCTTACACAAAACACTCGATGCCGCCGGTCCCCAGAGCGCTGGGTCATGCGCACCCGCCAAAGCCAGCAAAAGCCGACCTTTAGCGTCGGAATCACCATCTGCCAGCAACACATGGGTCATCCAGTATCCCGCCGGCGATGCCAGCCACGCCGCCTCGGCAGTCCGCCGCCCCTGACGGTCATGCCACCAGGCCAACACTTGTGATCGGCCCGGCAAAGGTTCCATCAAAAAAAGGTTCGACGAAGTCTGAAGTATCGACTCGGGGACACCGCGAGGACGCGACTCCGCGAAGCGCATCATTGACCAACGCCCGTCTGTGTTGCCCTTTTGATAGCCGACGGTTTTCATGCCCATCAGCGCCGCCAATTCCGGCGAGGAAGAGTAAAACACTATCAGCTTGCCGCCGCGACCTATAAATCCCGCCAGAGCTTTCATTTGTTCACGGTCAGGATGCGCCAGATAAACCAGTGCTGCCACCTTCTTGCCGGCCAGTGTGCGCGTCAGGTCGGTGTCATCCGACAATGCCGCCTCAACTCCAGACTCGCGGTACCAGCGCTCCACATGCCGTGCCAAAGCCTGTGCGAACCGCCGTTCGCCAGCGGCCACGGAGTTGTGTCCCTGAATCACGGCGACTGGCGCGGCCAACGCCGGTGCCGATACTAGCAAGCAAAAGAAAAGTAGCCTCGAGAATCGCATCCCGCCCCCCTTGAAAGAATCAGAATAGTACCCTTTTTAGCGCCTGCTTCCCAACTAAAACGCCCCATACCCGCTAATGAATTCTGGTTGGGCAAAAGCATTAGCAAGGAATCTTTCGCTCACTGGCCAGTACGCGCGAGGGTCGGTTCGGGTCGGCGGGATAGATCGTCATGCGGCACTGCGGCACGGCACGGTCGATCATATCGTACTCGCAATGAAAGCCCGCCTTTCCAAGCAGCGGAAGCACCCACCCGGGACAGTGGTCGCAATAGCGCGCAAAAGCCCCGGCATCGTTGTCCATCGCCTTGCTCAGGCTAGGGCAGCGGTTCATCACCAATTCCAGCCGGTCCGGGTACAGGGTGCAAACCATATCGCAATTCTCCTCAATCGCGATACGGTCCCAGTATGCTTTCATCCCGGCCAATCCCTGTGCCTTGAACAACTCCAGACAGTGCATCTCCTGCTGTTCCGAAACCACACGGTAGTATTCCTCCAGCGCGTCACCGCCCTGCGCCTCCAGGAATTTAAACACCTCGTTGTAAAACCGCACAAACTGATCACTTGGAATCATACGCTCACATCCCTGCCTGTCCCCGCCTTTTTACCCTCGTCATTGCGACCACATCCCTACCTGTCCCCGCCTTTTTTACCCTCGTCATTGCGACCACATCCCTGTCCGTCCCCGCCTTTTTTACCCTCGTCATTGCGACCACATCCCTGTCCGTCCCCGCCT
>CAZKZI010000153.1:0-1557 GCA_964557205.1 uncultured Lentisphaeraceae bacterium | reverse complement strand
TTTTTACCCTCGTCATTGCGACCACTTGGTGGTCGCAATAACCTGACCTTCTGCACACAGCTTCCGTCGCCCGTGATTGCCGTGACCGTCTCGAAGGGCGTACCCTCGCACCACGCCTCGTTCAGCATAATTGTCTGGTCACAGAAAAATCGCGAGGGCATCAGCCCCAGCTTGCGCAGGTGCTCCACCGCCGGACAGTGCCGAACGGTCATGACCGCCTCCCCGTCTGTGACCTCGATCGAGAAATCCGCGCCCTCGCGTTCCATGAAATACCGCCAGTGTTCGAGCAGCTCGCTCCAGTCCCCCGCCTTGAGCTTCTCATAAATAGATTGGTACACCTTCTGAGCGGTGTTCCGGAACACTTCGCGCAGCCCCTCCCGCCCGTACCGGCTGCCGACATATTCCACGGCGGCGTTCATGCTGCCGTGAAAATCCTTATGCAGTTCGCCCGTCTCGCGATACCGTAACATACATTCACTCCTGTTCTGCCCGCGACCGCCTTGACGCTCTCGGCGACCAGCCGGTCGCGGAATGCGTCGGAAAACTGGTTCCATTCGCCCATCGACCCGAGGATGAAAATCCCGTCGATGCCGTGGCGGATATTGCGGTCGAAGATTTTGTTCAGCCCCCGATGTCCAGACTCCCGTCCGCTGTCACTTCGTTTTGGTAGGGACGGTTCCCCGAACCGTCCGCTGTCACTTCGTTTTGGTAGGGACGGTGCCCCGAACCGTCCGCTGTCACTTCGTTTTGGTAGGGACGGTTCCCCGAACCGTCCGCGGACACCTCGGGGAGGTGTCCCTACCCGATCTGTCCGTCAAACCATTGATCCAGCGCGATCTTGAGCATTTCCGGCCACGCCCGCCGGTTGCCGCTGTGGTAATATATCCCGGTGATGCTGTCGCCGAAACAAACGACAGATAAACTGAGAACGAACGCTGACATCAGCACATGATTTTTTTTCTTCACTGTTTCATCACCCTTGTCAATGGATCATGATCATTGTCTCCTGCAGCGGCGGGCCGTTAAGCACACTCAAAGCCCCCATCCCTGTGATGAAAGCACTCCCGCTGTCATAGGTTCCCGGCGATTTCGGCACACCGTTCACCATCAGCGCATTGACCGTCGCCGTGCCGCTGAAAGCCAGGTTCACGAGCCCGCCCGCCGCCACGTTCAGCATCGCGTTCGTGTTGAGCGAATCCGCGCTCCCGATGGTCAGCATCGCGCCCGATGCCGTGACCGACAGGTTCGTCGCGTTCACCAAGCCGCTGTTCGCCACAAGTGTGCCGCCCGCCACTGTCACGCCACCCGTAAAGACGTTGGCCCCGCCGAGCGTCAGCGTGCCCGCGCCGGTCTTGACCAGACCGCCCGCGCCCGAAAGCGTGCCGGAAAGTGTCGCGCTGGTTCCCGCCGCCGTGTCGAACACCGTATCCCCGCCCTCGCCGGTCAGGGTCAGGGCCGCATCGCTGGCCCATGCCGTGTTGGTTACGTGAACCGTCCCTCCACCCAGCAACAGACTGCCCGAATTTGATAAGCTGATCCCGTCCGAACCGGGATAAA
>CAZKZI010000152.1:0-7172 GCA_964557205.1 uncultured Lentisphaeraceae bacterium | reverse complement strand
GAAGACACCGCGACCGTGTCAGGCACGCTGTCGGGCTCGGGCGGGCTGGTCAAACCCGGCGCGGGTACGCTGAACCTCAACGGCTCCTGCGCTTTCAAGGGGAAACTGGAGGTGGCGGAGGGCACTGTGATGTTCGGCGCGTACTCCTCGATCGACAATGTGTCCGAGATCGTCGCCACAAATGGAACAATCGCGTTTGCCGATGCCGCTGCCGTCAAACAGAACCCCTTCTGTTATCTAGGCACGTTGCGCGTCGCATCGGGAAACCTGACGCTGAACAGAAACATCACTGTGTATGTGGGCACGTACATTGTCGATGACGTGGCCCAGTCCGTCGGCTCCTATGCGATGGATGGCGGATGGGTGAAGGTGGTCAATTTCTGGACCGGCGGCGGCGCGAATGCCAACTGGACCAATGCGGATAATTGGAACGGCGTCGATTACCCCTCAGGTCTGGGATCCATCGCCTATTTCACGAACGCGGCGAGCGTCACGCTGGACGCAGACATGATCGTCGGGCAGACCATCCTGAACGGCGGCGGATCGACGGTGACGATTGCCGGAACCGGCCGGACTTACACTGTCGGGAATAATGATTCGCAATACATGCATATACTGTCCCGGAACGTGAACGACCGGCTGGTCTTCCAAACGGACGTGCGCCATTACAGCAACTCGGCCCCCTATGACCGGATCTACTTCAACTCGACATTCACCTATCAGGGAACCGCTGTGTTTCAGGGGGCGCTGAAGATTCATGATAGCGGGGCGGCGTTCCTGATCGGGAGCGGCGGAGTGGAGTTTTCGGGAGATGGCAACTTGCGTACAACATCCGGTTCGTACAATTGGGCTAAAGTGTTCATGAGTCAGGGTGCCGCAGCCGGGACAGTGGTCACCTGCCGCCTGACAGACAGAGCCTCCCTGCAACTGGCCACTCTGGACTTGAACACGGTTCCCGCGGCCCCTGGACGCGTGTATCAGGACGGGACGGGAACCAGCGTATCCGTGTCGCAACGGCTGGTTGTCGGCGACCCTGTCCTTGCTCATGCGGGAACTTCCGCCTCGCCAATGAACATCTACACCCTTAATAACGGCAGCCTGACCGTGGGCACGTTGTATTGCGGATTCAAAGCTCCCGGCACATTCCTGATGACCAACGGCACGCTGACAGCCTCCACAATCATTGCGGGAACGCTCGTCAGCACCTGCGAGTTCAGGATGACCGGCGGAGATCTCTATATGGGCGCCGGCGGCATGGTCGTGTCTAATTCGGCGAGCGTGTATCTGGGCGGGGGGACGGTCCACGCGACTGCGGCGTGGGCCAGTGATGCCGCCCTGACGCTGACCGGCGAGGGCGGGGACACGGCGTTCGACACGGCCGGCCATGCTGTAACCGTCGGCGCGCTTGATGGCGCGGGCGGGCTGGTCAAGACCGGCGCGGGCACGCTGACGCTCGGCGGGGCTAATGTCTTTACGGGGGGAGTGACCGTGACGGACGGCACGCTTGCGGCGAGCAACGCTCTGGTGAACGCGACGAACCTGTCGGTTGCGGCATCCGGCGCGATGCTGAGCCTCGGCAGCGCGGATTCGCTCAACACGAACGCGACGCTGAACGTAGCGGCGGGCGGGCTTGTCAATCTGGACTTCAGCGGTACGGCGACGGTCGATGCGCTGGTGGTGAACGGCGTGGCGAAATCGCCGGGAACCTATGACAGCGAAAAGTCGTACATCACGGGAACCGGCTCACTCGTCGTGCTCACCGGCCCGCCGCAGTCAGGGACGATTCTTGGAATCCGGTGAGTTGCCTGGGTGCAAGTGGCGTGTGAAGGGTATCTGTCGGGAGGAAAATGAAGACAATCGGTATTGGGGTCGTGGTGGCGTTTGTCGTCACGGCAAGTAGCAGCGCCTGTTTCGCGGAGGCGACAAACTATACTTTTACGGTATTGCGCAACGGCGTGATCAACGACACGGTTGTGGATGCGATCGCCCCCTCCGGCGTTGCGACGACTCGGAGCGGAAGATGGCTTCTTTCGTTTGGGGACAAAGGTGATTGCACCGCCGGTTGCAAGGTATATCTCTGCGAGTCTCAGGATGCCGGACAGACGTGGTCACAACCCTACAAAACCATCGCGCCGGACAATGAGCTGCAGGGTCTTGACATGCCGTTGTTTTCCCTGGATGACGGTTGCATTCTGGGAGCTAAAAATGTTTTTACTTACGAGGACAACACATGGGATCGACGGGGTTTCCGGACTTCCAGGATCATGATGATGGCCAGTCAGGATGAAGGGCGCAGTTTCACTCTCCTGCAAGTTTTGAAAACGCCCGAACGCTCCATTGTGTCCTGCATGAACGCCTTGGTGCGTCTGAAAAACGGGGATATGATCCTGCCCGCCTATTGTTATCCGAAAGCAGGCACCGGCCGCCAGCCGGGATCGGTTTACGGTTCCGGATTTTTCCGCAGCCGCGACGGCGGCAAGACCTGGGGCGGATTCGAACTGGCGTTCAAGGAGGTGAGCGGTGCCAAACGGATGAGCTTCAACGAATCCGCTTTCGCGGTAAAAGCTGGCGGCACTCTCGTCGGCTTTGCCCGGATTGATTCGCGGCCGGTCAATAACATGTGGAAGATCACCTCCCAAGATCACGGCACGACCTGGACCATGCCGGTGGAAACGGAGATCCGCGGGAACTACCCTGAAATCAAACGGCTGAACAACGGCTTGTATCTCATGGTTTGCGGAGTGTGCAAAACGGGAGGCGGAAGGCCGACCGTTTTCTTTCTCAGCGAGGATGGCGAGAACTATGAACAGGTGGGACGCGTTTACTACAGCCGGCCGGAATATTTTGGCGGGCGCCGTGGCGGGGGCGCAGGTGGCACTCAATCAATTATCCCTGTGGGCGAAAATAGGGCTTATGCGGTCTATTATGGCGGGGATCTGGGATTAAAAGGAAAGATGTGCACATACATCGACGGGTGTTTGATCGAGGTTCGTCGGCGGGCACACGTCACACGGGGCCCGGCTGACTGCGAATCCGGATCAGTTCGCCCTCCGCCCAGTCCGATGGAGACAGTGAGTTTGCTCGGCGACATCAAGCTGGATCTGCTTTATGTCGCGCCCGGCAGCCTGACGAATGCCTCGCCCGTCAAGGAGGTTGCTTGTCGCGCCGGTTATTATCTGGGCAAACATGAAATCACCCAGGCTCAATATCAGGCTGTCATGAAGACCAACCCGGCATGTTTCAAAAAGGATAACCATCCGGTTGACTGTGTCTCCTGGCATGACGCCCTCGCTTTTTGCGAGGCGCTGACGAGAATCGAACGCCATGCGGGTCGGTTGTCGGACAAGGAAGTGTACCGGTTGCCGACCGAGGTGGAGTGGGAGTTTGCCGCCCGGGGCGGAAACAGCAGCCGGAACTATGCGTTCAGTGGCGGAGACAAGATTAATGAGGTCGCCTGGAAACAAGGCAACAGCGATTATGAGCCACATGAGGTCGGGCGCAAGAAAGCCAATGAGCTCGGGTTCTGCGACATGAGCGGCAATGTCTGGGAGTGGACGGATGACTGTTACAGTGACGCGCCCGCCTATGCCGGCGGTGGTCACTACGCCAGGGAGATGGCGATCTGCGGCGGCGACTGCAATTCGCTGGCAGTCCTTTGCCGTATTTCCAGCCGTAGTAATGTGGCCCCGGCCAGAAGGTTGCGAGGCCTGGGTTTCCGAATTTTAAGAACTCTTTCAAAAGAATAAAAATCACGTTTATCAAGATAAAAAGGAAAAAGATTATGCATCGTTTTGGTAGAATCGCAGGAATGGGCCCTTCAGCGTATTGGCGCGGAACAAACTTCGTTCGTATTTCGATTGCTTGCGCGCTGGTTGCGTTCTGGACGGCTGTAGCGATGGCTGCGGAGAAGTCCGACTGTATTCAGGGTGGGTGGCAACCGCATACGGTGCGGCAATATCGAGGTAACACCCTGGTCGACATTCCGGCCAGGGCACAGGTTCCCACGAACTCGCTGGCGTGGGGACACAGTTTTATCTACCTGCCCGACAAGAACCGACTGATACTGCAAACTGGGGATCTGGAGTTGTACAGCGATGACCTCGGGGTTACCTGGACCAAGTTGATCTCCCCGCCTCGTCGCCACTTCACCTACCTTGGTGACGGCAAAGTGTTAGGGCGAACGACTAAAGAGATGTTGATCAGTACTGATTACGGCGTAACGTGGTGTCCCCACGGCTCTGTGTCGCCATTGCCGCTGTACGGATCAATGGGTCCCATTCTAGTGGATAAGGACCCTGTCACGGGCAGCGTCGTACGGTTGGCTGAATGTATCACTCAACAGATTCGCTTCAGCATTGACGGCGGGCTCACCTGGCCTACGGTCACTAATGCACCGTGGAGCGCCGAAACCGTGCTCGTCCGCGCTGGAAACGGCGATATCGTCGCGGCTACTCGAACTTCCAATCGCACTGGATATATTGAGGTCCATGGAACTAATATTCCGGACCCGAAGACAATCCCCTATGAAATGTGGCGAGTGGGTGGAGGGTACGATTTCTACTGCGGTTTTGGAGTCCACATCTCCAAAGACAATGGCCACACGTGGTCGCCGATCAATCAGCTCTACACGCACGGTCGTTTCCATGCAAGCCCCGTACTCATGCCGAACAACGACCTGGTGATGACCTACGTTGTCCGCAAGGGATATGACGACACCCCCGAGGGCCTTCCGCAGTCCGGAATCGAGGCCTTAGTCAGCTACAATCACGGTCAGACCTGGCCCCTCAAACACCGGTACGTGCTCGACAAATGGCTCGGCGAATGGGAGGATCTTCCTGGCGGCAAGATAAAGCTCATGACCCCCAACGAAACGTACACGGTTCTTTTGAACGATGGGAGTTTGATGACCTTATTCGAACGGGGATTCCAGGATGCAGATACCAAATACTGCCGAATACTGAAGCTTGTACACTGGCGTGTAGATGGGGCGGTGCCTGCGGCAGCGGTGGTGCCTGCGGTGCCCGCGGCGGTGCCTGCGGTGCCCGCGGCGGTGCCTGCGGTGCCCGCGGCGGTGCAGTAGCAGTATCCGGCCCGGTATATGAAGCGGGGCACGCTGGGATTTACAAAAGTCGCGACAGAAAAAACATGAAGACAGCACGCACATGGTTTGTACTCGCAGTCCTGCAGCAGGCCATCGGCGGCGTCTGTTTCGCTGAGGTGTCCCCATACGACTTCCGGGTTTTGCGCAACGGCGTGATCAACGACACGGTCGCTGCAGCGGTCGCCCCGTCCGGTATCGCGACGACCCCGAGCGGGAAATGGCTGCTCGCTTTTGGGGACAGGGGGGATGGCGGTCCCGGCTGCAAGGTTTATTTCGTTGAGTCTCTGGACGCCGGCCAGACGTGGTCGCAGCCTTACAAAACAATCGAGCCGGACAATGAGAGACAAGGCGGCGGGTTTGTTCTGTTTAATCACTCTCCGGATGACGGCAGCATCCTGGGAGCCAGACTGGTTATTGACCACGCAGACACCCGCCAGCTTAATCCGGCGAATCTGCGGACCTCAAAAATCATCATGATGATCAGCCGGGACGAAGGGCGAACCTTCACCCTCCTGCAAGAGCTGAAATCGCCCGGCCAGTCCCTTGTCGCCTGCATGAGCTCATTGGTGCGACTGCAGAACGGGGATCTGATCCTGTCCGCCTATTGCGGCCCGAAAATAGGCACTGGCCGCCAGCCTGGATCGGTTTACGGCTCCGGTTTTTACCGCAGCCGCGACGGCGGCAAAACCTGGGGGGATTTCGAACTGGCGTTCAAAGAAGTGCCCGGCATGAAAGCGCTGGGTTTCAACGAATCCGCCTTCGCGGTTAAGGATGACGGCTCGATTGTCGGGTTCGCCCGCATCGACTCGCGGCCGGTCAAAAATATGTGGAAGATCAGATCCCGTGACAACGGCCAGACGTGGACCATGCCTGAGGAAACGGCTATCCCGGGGAACGCTCCCGACATCAAGCGGCTCAACAACGGCTTGTATGTCATGGTGTGCGGACTGTTGATTCCGGGAGACCGGCCCACGGTCATGTTCGTCAGCGCGGATGGCGAAAACTATGAACGGGCGGGAACGGTCTACTATAGCCGGCCGGAATATAACGGCGGGCGCCCGTGGGGCAGCGGATCGGGCGGGACGCAGTGGATATACCCCGTGGGCGAGGACCGGGCGTATGTGGTCTTTTACGGCGGGGACCTGGGATTGAAAGGAAAGACCTGCACATACATTGACGGTTGTTTGATTGAAGTTCGGTTGCGGCCGCCACTCGGCGGTGGCACGGCTGAAAACAATGCCGGTCAGAATGCCGATCTGTTTCGCCCCGCGCAGACGTTGACCCTTCCCGGCGGTGTCAGCCTGGATCTCCTTTATGTCGCTTACGGAAAAAGCACGAACGCGATGCCTTCCCGGCCGTTGGTTGCGCGGAGCGGTTTTTTTCTGGGCAAACATGAAATCACCCAGACGCAATATCAGTCGGTCATGAAGACCAATCCGGCTTGTTTCAAAGGCGATAACCTTCCGGTTGAAAATGTGTCCTGGCATGACGCGCTCGCCTTTTGCGAGGCGTTGACGCAGATCGAACGCTATGCGGGCCGGTTGCCTGAGAATGAGCTATACCGTTTGCCGACTGAAGCCGAGTGGGAGTTCGCCGCGCGGGGCGGCACCCAGAGCAGGAATGCGGAATTCAGCGGCTTTTACGATAGAAAATGGCCGGATGAGTTCACGGCCTGGTATTGCAGTAATAGTGACTATCAAACCCATGCGGTCGGGCAGAGGGGGGCGAATGAACTCGGGTTCCATGACATGAGCGGGAACGTCTGGGAGTGGACGGATGACTGTTACAGTGACACCCCCGCGTATGCAGGAAAGGGTCAATACGCCAGGGAAATGGCGGTTCGCGGCGGTTCATGGGATTCGCTGGGCGGCTTTTGTAAAGTGACCAGCCGGAGTAATGTCGCACCGGTCAGGCGCATGAACTGCCTGGGGTTCCGGGTTCTGAGAACCGTTTCGAAACAATAAATTTAACAAAATACAGCTCATCCGGCCATTAAGAATGCCAGATGGAAAGGGACACGCGTTGCGTCACAATTAATGACACCGAAAATATTTTGCAGATAAAAATTGAA
>CAZKZI010000151.1:0-7234 GCA_964557205.1 uncultured Lentisphaeraceae bacterium | reverse complement strand
GCACATCTCAAAACCACGCGTCAACGCTAAATACTAAACTAAGGTCTGACCCCGAAAAGCTCCGAAAAGCTCCCCGAAAAGCTCGTAAACATTGATCGCTTTGAGGCAACCTTAGTCAAGTGCCCAAGCACATCATCAGATTCACCTCATCCCGCTTGTGACCGGTAATGTCTTTCGCAACGTAGTACCTGAAGATCAGTTTGTCTCCCGCAGTGTAAACGGAAAAGCCCCGGTTCAGAATCCAACGCACAGCGGATTTTAGGACGGGATTTATCCGCACTTCGACAATGATTCTTTCCGATCTTCACGGACGTTCGGACCGGCTTACCAGTTGTTGCCTTAGCTTCGCATACTCGGTACGCACGGGTGATGATGATTGGCTGAACATTGGCTTCGACCGGTCAAGAACCGAGCCGGCTTCGCTCAGGAGACCGTTCTTGATGTGCAGGCGGGAGAGCGTCAAATAGAGGCGGGGGTCATCGGAGCTGAACGCGAACGCGCACCGCAGGGGGCCGTAGGCCTCGTCCAGTCGTTCTTCGTCGATGAGGATGTTGCTCAAGGTGTCCCAGGCCTGATAGAAACCGGGCACCAGCCGGATGGCGAGGCGAGCCTGCTGTTCAGCTTCAGCGAGCTTGTTCTGTTGGCGGAGCAGTTCGGCCAAGTCGTTCAGGGTGCCGGCCGTCGGCTGCAGCTTGATGCTCTGGCGGAGGAATTTCTCCGCTTCGGCATACCGTTTCTGGCCAAGCCGGAGACTACCCAGAATGGCGTTGGCGTCCGAGTGGTCCGGATTGTCCGCAACGATTTTAAGCGCGTCATTTTCGAGGTGGGCGGCGTTGCCGAGCAACCGGTCGGCCCGCAGGAGTTGATCGCATGCGGTAGTCAACTTCGGGTTGATCGACAAGGCACGTTCGAAACAGGCCCGTGCCGCCGTCGGATTGGCAGGACCCGTCCGCATCAATAGGCATCCTTGCGTCATCTCGACCAAGGTGCCGTCCGCTTTCTCGGTTTTCGCGAAGATCGCGCGCATCGCCGGGAGCACGACTCCGTTCACTTCATTCAATTGGCCGCGGGTCATCAAGACCTCGGCCAGAAGCGCCCAAGCCGAGAGGGTGTTGGGCCGGTTCCCGACGATCAGCCGCAATAGTTTCTCGGCCTTTATGTGTTGGCCGTCAAGCCATAAGGCGAGCGCTTGAGAAAGCATGTCGTCAGGCGTTAGGCCGGTGGCGGAGCGGACTGCCTTCGCGATGGGGGTATGCGTGCTCTGCGGGGTTGTGCGAGAGGCCCCCAGCCATTTTTCAAGGAGGTGGATCATGTTTGCAGGCAGCTTTGCTCCCAAACTGTACTCTTGCAGTACGGCGGGCAGGAGAACGTCCGCCTCTTGGATAGACAGCATGCCGTAGTGCGAGACTGTGACATCGAAAGTTTCGAAGAAACCGGGTTGTGAGGAGATCGCTAACGCATGGTTTATGAACTCTTTTGAAGCGCCGGGGATTTTGCTGCGAAAGCGCAGGCTGTCCAGGTTCAGAGCGGAACAGAGGTTATCCCCATCAAGTTGCAAGGCTTCGTTATAGGCGGATTCCGCTCCCTGAATATTGCCCGTTTTCTCCAGAAGGACACCGAGATCGTTGGCCATGCGGCTCGCGCACGCACGAGCCCGGTCGCGGATGAAACGCAACTCGGGGCGCAGGGGCGGGTCGGCGGCAAGAAGCGGGGCGGCCTGTTGCCAGAACGCGCGGTTTTCCGCAAGCAGGGCTTTTCCGTCCAAGGTGCGCTTGTCGTCTGTGCCGCCATAGATCATCCCGTGCGGCACCGGCGTGAGCCCCGCACGTTGCCAGATCAGGGGGTTGCCGACGACGGCGATCTGGTCGTGTTCCTTGGGATACGCGCGCAGCCAACCTTCAACGAACGATGCCGTGGACGGCTTCATGGATTTCTCTGTCCCCGGGAGGATCAGGCAGAAAAGGGATTTGCCTTCAAGTGCGCCCGGCTTCGCCTGACCCGGTTCAGAGGGACAGGGCAGGAAGGCCAGTTTTTTGCCGGTCAAGTGACTGCGGATGAGCAAATTTAAGGCGAGGGTGCCGTCGGTCATCAGGCATCGCGCCGGGCCGGCCTGTTTGAGCATGTCGTCTGCGAGGAGATCGGCGAAGGCGGCTTTACGTCCGTCGGCGTCTGATAAATTGAGATGGAGCGTGCGCACGGACACAATGACCAACAGGCCGCATATTCCGTAACCCAGCAGGCATAAATTATATGAAGGGGTATCTTTTTCATAACTTGCGGTGTGTACTCCTGCGTCTGCCACTTGACACCAATAGACAAACAAAGCACCGGTCGCGATGGCGATTGACAGGAAGGGCATGACGGGCAGTTGACTGCCCTCGCGCGCCAGGCTCCAGGCAGTTTCGGGAAGATTCAGCAGGCAAGCTATCGAAAACGCCGTGAAAATGAGGTTTGTGATTCCCCACTTCCACCGCGTCGTCTCATCTTGGAGTGAGGAATACGCACGGACGCTCACGAGGGCAATCAGGAGGGGCGCGGTTGTCTGCAACAACACAAAAAGCCAGCCTGATTTAGGCAGCCCCTGTGCGAGTGCGGCCGCGTGCGTGTGGGCCAGCGCGGACAGTAATTGGAAGAGGAGTTGCACGCTGAAGTTTTGTCCCCAGGCGAACAGCAGCGTGAAGAGAACCAGATTGGCTGCCAGGCCTGCGAGGCCCGATGCAAACAGAAGGGGCACAAAAGACTCGGATATCTGGCCATAGCGGACGCCGGCTAAGAGCACGAGAACAAAAGCCAGGGGAGCCAGCGTGACGAAGGCAACCGATTCAACCAGACCGAGGCCGAACAGAAACATGGCAGCCACGCAAACACTGATTCTCCCAGTGTAGAGGTAACAGATCAGAAGGTCTGCCGTAAACAGCATTAAGAGGATGTTGAACGGCTGCACATGCAGCGAGGTTGACGCGATCCAGAAAGGTGCGCTGAAAGCGAAAGCGAGCGCTGCGATCACGCCTCCAAACGAGGCATAGACATGCTCCATGGCGTCGCCGTCCGGATTGACGCTCATCTCGCTGGACTGCTTCCCTTCCTCGAACGGAACCAGCCGGACTGAAGGGGCAGCGCGGATGAATTCGAAAAAGACCCGTTTCGTGATACGGAAGAGCCAGGCCGCCGCAAGACTTCCGCAGAGGGCCGAGAAAAGGTTGAGGCGGAGAACGGTGTCAAAGACGGGGATGGCGGCCACAGCACGCGAAGCCAACAGCCAGAGGGGGTGGGTTGCAGGGAGCGAAGGCAACAAGCCCAGTGTTCTGCAAGTTTCTACGGCGGCAGCGCCGGGAACCACGCCGGGTGAGAGCGTGAGAATGTAAACGGTCAGCGAAACCAACCCCACGCCGAGCATGAGCCAGAGTTCGGAGGTGTCCCGCTTGTAGTAATGAATCTGTGGGGTTGCCGGGCCCTCGCCCAGCATCGGTACGGTGGGCGGGCCGGAACGGCGGGACATTATGTTGCTGATCAGCGTGCGATAAGTGGGTAATTTCATGTGTTTTTCTCGTTGATTACGAGTTGAGTGTGGCGAGAGCCTGCGGATCGCACGGTTGGCGTTTGAAGCGGCGGCGGGCCAGGAGCGCCATGCAACCGAACCCGAGCAATGCCAGCGTGGAGGGCTCGGGCACCTCGTAGTAATAGGTGACCGACGCATTGGCACTGCCTAACACGGAAACAATGCTTTCAAAGGAGGTTCCGGCGCTCGAGAAGTATCCGTCACCGAGAAAGGTGACCATGGTCGCAATCGTGTCGGTTCCTATAAAACTCGCCAGATCGGAGGTGATTGAAGCGGAAACCGCTCCTGATCCGGGCATATCAATCACTCTATTGATTTCGCTCCCCGAGGTAACAGCTCCGAGCGGTACGGCTTGGCCATACGTTTCGTCACCTGTCGAATAACCTCCGTACGCCAACGAACTTGCCCCGTCGGACACCCTGAAAGAGGGTGTAACGGTGACCGGCCCCGTGTTGTGGAAATAGACCGATCCGTAAATGGTGCCGTCGATGGAAAGGATCACCTGACTGAGCGTATATTGGCCCGCACTGCCTCCCTCTTCGGTGGCGACAGCGGCGGAACTGAATTGTGACAAGTCCACTTGTACCGCAGCCCCTCCCAATGCGACGCCCTCAACCGAAGTGGAGTAGGTGACCGTATTGTTGGCCGTGTCCCAAAGGACGGATTCTGCGGCGTGCAGGTACGACAGCGGTACGACCGCCAGCAACAGCATTCTGATTTTTCGATTCATGGATTTTCCACTTGATGTATTCACTGGGTCGCCAGCGCATCTGGTGCCCCGTGAATGAGATAAGAATACGGCAGAGAGCATTTCAAGAATAGCGCTGCCGTTTGTTATTTGGGTGTCATTGTTTAAACGACACGCTGGAAGGCCGGCCGGGCCTTACTCGACCAGTTTGTTGCTGATGGCGTAGTGCGTCAGCTCGGCATTGGTGCGCATCTTCATCTTCTTCAGGATGCGCGTGCGGTAGGTGCTGACGGTGTTGCCGCTCAGAGACAGTTCGTCAGCGATCTCTTTGACGGTCTTGCCCGAAGCCATAATCTGCAGAATCTCGAACTCGCGGTCGGACAGACGCTCGTGCGGCGCGCCGGGTCCGGCCTCGCCCAACTCGGACGCCCACTGTTCTGCCAGCGTGGCGCTGACATACTTTCCGCCCGAAAGAATGTGCTCGACGGCTTTGAGCAACTCGGGCCCAACACTGGCCTTGGTGAGGTAACCGGACGCGCCGAGACGGAATGCGCGCACGGCGAAATGCCGCTCCGCATGCATGCGCAACACCAGCACCGGGGTCTTGGGGTGTTGCGCGTGAAGCACTTTCAGCACGTCAAGCCCTCCGCGCCCGGGCATGGAGATGTCGAGGATGACGAGATCCCAAGACTGGGCCAGCGCAGCTTCAAGAGCGTGCTGGCACTCCTCGGCCTCTCCGAAATCCACTTTATTGAAAGCTTCCGCCAATATGCGTTTCAGCCCGTTGCGCATGATGGCGTGATCGTCTGCAAGCAGGATTCTCATACACATACGGCCTCTCCGTTAATTGAGCATCTCGGGCCGCTTGGCATCCGCATGCGTGCGGGGCGGCTGCGGAATCCCGGTTTGTTTATGGCACGCCATCATATCAAGGCGTTCGCTACAACTTTGCGGAGGATGCCCAAGGTGTACGGTTTGGCAACGGTGTCTTTGAAACCGTATGCGGCGGGATTTGCCATGACCGGATCATCGGCGTAGCCGCTGGAGACAATGGCCTTGACTAAAGGATCGATCACCAGAAGTTCCTTGATCACTTCCACTCCGCTGGGTCCGCCGGGGATGGTCAGATCCATGATGACCAAGTCAAAGGGCGCTCCGGCCTCCAGCGCCTGCCGGTACAACGCGATCGCCTCTTGATCGTCTTGCGCTGTCGCCACCGAATGCCCGCATGCGGCCAGCATTTTAGTGGCGAGCGTCCGTACCATTTCGTCATCATCCATCACAAGGATCTTGGCAGTACAGTCTGGGGGCGGACACTCTGCGCAAGATGGCTCTGTCTTCGCCTGCGACGGACACCTTGACGCAGGCCGGGTGAACGTTAAGACCGTGACTTTGTCCTTGGAGAAAGTCGGCAACTGCTTGTTCAGCCGCTGCGGGCAGTGCTGCCCGTCCAAGGAGAACACCTCGAGCCGTCCATCGGTTGTCGGATTCATGTTCATAACACCGGTAAGAATACGGCTAAACCGCGTCTCGCGAATAGAGCAGGCGTTTGTGATATGCCTGTCATGGTTTGAACGACACGCGGGAGGGGAGGCCGGGCCTCATTCGATCAGCTTGTTGCTGATGGCGTAGTGAGTCAGCTCGGCATTCGTGCGCATCTTCATCTTCTCTAGGATGCGCGTGCGGTAGGTGCTGATGGTGTTGACGCTCAGGGACAGTTCGCCCGCCATCTCCTTGACGGTCTTGCCTGAGGCGATCAGCCGCAGAATCTCGAACTCGCGGTCGGACAGCCGCGCGTGTAACACGCCGGTTCCGATATTGTCCAGTTCGGACGCCAACTGTTCCGCCAGCGCGGTGCTGACGTAACGGCCGCCCGCGAGGATGCGCTCGACGGCTTTGATCAGCTCGGAGCCTGCGCTGGCCTTGGTCAGGTAGCCGGACGCTCCAGACCGGAACGCGCGCACGGCGAACTGCCGCTCCGAGTACATGCTCAACACCAGAACAGGCGTTTTGGGACGCTGCGCATGGAGTTCTTTCAGCACGTCCAGCCCGCCGCGCCCGGGCATGGAGATGTCGAGGATGACGAGATCCCAAGACTGGGCGAGCGCGGCCTCGAGGGCCTGCCTGCAATCCTCGGCCTCGCCAAACTCCGCTTTCTTGAACTCCCCCGCCAGTATGAGTTTCAGACCGTTGCGCAGGATGGCGTGGTCGTCTGCAAGAAGGATTCTCATACACATACAACCTCTCCGTTTTCCGCCCGCGTCGTGCACCCGGGTATCCGCACCCGCACGGTTGTCCCCTTGCCGGGTTCGCTCAGGAAATCTACCGTGCCGCCGAACACGGCGGCGCGCTCGCGCATACCGAGCAGCCCGAGCGCCTTCGGCCCCGCGCGCGAAACCGGAACGAAGCCTTGCCCGTTGTCTTGGATCTCCAGTTCCCATCCGTTGCCGGAGGCGTGCAGCCCGACTTCCGCGCGCGTCGCCTGCGCGTGACGGGCCACGTTGGTCAGCGCCTCCTGCGCGATCCGGAATAGGGCCAGAGCGATGTCCCTGTCCAGCCTGACATCCTCCTCAGGCAGCGACGCCATGATAACGATGCCGGTTTGTTTTGCGGTCTTCTCCGCCAGCCACTCGATCGCCGCCGCCAGTCCCAGTTCGTCCAACACGCCCGGACGTAACGCGGCACAGATTGACTGCGTCTTCTCAATCAGACGTTCGACCAGCGGCTCCATGTCCGTGATCTTGCCGTGCAGCGCTGCGAGACCGGAAGACTCGTTCGCCAGCGCGTGACTTTCCATGCAGACGGACTCAAACTGCAGGGCGAAGGCGGTCAAATGCTGCCCGAGGGTGTCGTGAAGTTCGCGGGAGAGGGCCGCGCGCTCCTCCTCGCGCACGCCCAGCAGTCGCGCCGCCAAGGCGTGCAGGTCTGCGGCGGAACGGCACAATTCACGCTCGGCCCGCTTGCGCATCAGCGCCTCGCCGATGTGC
>CAZKZI010000150.1:0-7266 GCA_964557205.1 uncultured Lentisphaeraceae bacterium | reverse complement strand
GACAGAGTCAGGCCAGCGCTTTCAACATCATGGAGGTCCAAGCCATCACCCGCACGAACTGATCCATACTGAAAGATTCGTTCGGACTGTGTATCTTGTCCTCTTCCTGTCCGAAACCCACCAGCAACGGCGCCGCGCCTGACACATGACGTAGTTCAGAGACGATCGGGATCGAAGCGCCTTCCCAGCGGAAGACCGCCCCCCGTGGGTCGAGCCGGCCCAAGACATCAGACGCCAACCTGAAGACCGGCGTGTTCAACTCCAGCCGGAATCCCGGTGCGCCGCGGCAAGCTCCCGAGATTGCCAGCTTTAGACCGCGGGGACAGTGCTCCCGCAAATGGGTCTGCACCGCTTCCATGACATCGTCCGGCCGCTGGTCCGGCACCAGCCGCGTGCTGATCTTGGCTAAAGCCGACAAGGGTATGACAGTCTTTGATCCCGGCCCGCCGTAGCCGGAATGAACGCCGTTGATCTCGATGGTCGGCATGAAGCTGCCGCGCATGACATGGTCGAATCCCTGCGCGCCGCCGCACGGCGGGCAGCCGATCTCGCGTGTGTAGCTCTCCTCCGGCAACATGCCCTGCCGCGCCAGCGCAAGCTCTTCGCCGCTCGGCGCGCGTACCTGATCGCAAAAACCTTTGACTGCAATGGAACCGTCAGCGTTGTGCAAGCTAGCCAGCAGTTCAGCCATGCCTTGCGCCGGATTGGGAGCCACGCCGCCGTGTATACCGGAATGCAGGTCATAGGCGGGACCTGTCAGGGTGACAGTGAAGTGACGCACACCGCGCAGACCGGCCACTATGGAAGGCCGACCGTCGGCGGCACATGAGGTGTCGCTGACCATCAGCACATCAGCCCGCAGGCGCTTCGCCAGTTGCGGCGCCAGCAGGCTTAAGGCGGTGCTGCCGCTCTCCTCCTGCCCTTCCAGCACGATCTTGACCGTCGGCAGGCTCTCCCCGGCGTCAAGCAAAGCCTTTAACCCCTGCAAGATCCCAAAGATCTGGCCTTTGTTGTCCTGCGCACCACGCGCGTAAACGCGTCCATCGACCAGCGTCGGATCGAACGGCGGCGTGTTCCACCCGTCCAGCGGATCTTCCGGCTGCACGTCATAATGGCCGTAAACCAGCACGGTCGGCGCACTGGCGACGCCCAGCCGTTCGGCGACCACCACCGGCACCGGCAGACCGCTTTCGGGAACGACAATCTCGACATCGAACCCCATTTTTTTGATATATTTTTTCAGCCAGACGGTCGCGCGCGCGCAGTCTCCCAGCCTTTTGGGGTCGGCCCCAACCGTCGGCATGCGCAGCAGCGCAAACCAATCATCCAGAATCTCTTGCCGGTGTGCTTCAAAATAGGCGGACGCGAATGACGAATCGATCATGCAGCTTCCCTTTATTGTCCTTTAGTGTTTATAGTTTGTACCTGCTCATGTAGTCATAATTCAGCCTGCCGCCGATATGCCTGGGGCGGGCATTTACTGCAAACACAAAAGGCGCAAAACGACACCTGCTTGTCGTCTTTGCGTCTTGGCATGAGTTCTCCGGCAGACTTTTCCAGTCTTCCCATAAAATGGAGGTGCGAAGCGGAATTGAACCGCTGTACGAGGTTTTGCAGACCTCTGCCTAACCACTCGGCCATCGCACCCGACGGAAAGCTGCTATTTTTTAATGGCGGCGCGCTGACGCTCTTTGACCCGCTTGTTGCGGGCATCGCGGCGTTGACGCTTCAGCCGTTTTCTAAGTTGTTGTCCCATAACGGGTGGGGAATTTAGCAAAGCCCCCTTGCCGCTGTCAATTGTAAGTTTTGCGCTGGCAGGTATTCTTAGTCCAAACCCTATCGAGATTCTCTGCAGCAGCCTTAATCAACCTGTCGGCGGTATCTTCCCGGGGAGCGCCGCCGACCACCGGCAAGGTTTCATAACCGCCGCGCTCGAAACACTCCGCCAACGGCACATATCCGCAGGCACCCATGGCCAATGCGACCGGCCATGTGTGCTTGAATGATGAACGCCGCTTGATCGCCAAGCCGATCTCCGTAAACGGTTCCCCGGGCAGAGAGTTCAAGACAAACTCAGTGCCGAAGCCCAGCGACACCAGCCGGAAGCGGCGGCTTTTACCCGCGCATTGTTCACTGTATTCCAGCAACTGCTCGGCGAAAAACCGCGCGACTGCCCCCTCACCCGTCGCCAGACCCTCGCTGGTCAGATCACCGCCGCCTTCCACGCGCGTCGTCTTTGCCAATACCGAAAGAGCCTGATCGCGCTGCGCACTCGTTATACGGCGATACGGGATGGAGATCGCACGGTTCACCACCGCAAGCCTGTCAACCTCCAGTTTTTTGAGACCGCCAAGCCTCGCCAGTACCCGCTCTGCATAACATTCGCCCAGCTGCCGGGCATGGGCATATGCATAGCCCTGATACTCATCCGAATGCACGTCAAGATGGTTCACGTTGCCGGCGCAGCCAATCAGCGTCATAACCAGAGGATCATGTCCCACGCTGTTCTGGATGCAACGCTCCAAACGCCCCGGCCAATCGGCCGAAACCCAGTTCTCGCCGACCGTGTCAGTGTGGTTGACAATGTTCGTGATCAGGGCTGTCAGCCTGCCGCCCTGCTCAACCGACAGGATGCCGATCTCACGGTCAACCGTGCCCTCGGGCTTGACAATGCCGGGATTCTTGATGCCGGGATTGGTTGTCACGCCGCCGCCCTTCATCCAGTAACGGCGGCTGAAAGCCATCGGATTGTCTTTGACCTTGCCGATCCGTAACGTCGCCGGGGCCAGATTCCGCTCCGCCTCCAAAACCGCCTCGACAATCTTGGCGACCAGACCGCTCAAATAACGCGGGTCAGGCGCCTTCCCGAAAATAGTCGTGATATAAGGCGCCGTGTGCGTGTGCGTGGCCGCGACGATCAGACTCCGTCCGTACCGGAATCCGGCTTTGGCCAGCACGGACAACACCTTCTCCACAAACTCCTCGCTAATCATGCAGGCATCCAGCGAAACCACCCCGCTGACTGTCCGCCCCTGCCGGAATAGCACACAGCGCACGTAAAGATCGTCCAGCACTCCCTCGTTAGGCCGAGGATTGAAATATCCTGCCAGCGGCAAACCGCGTGGCGGCGTCATGATAATCCTAGAACTGCCAACTTCCATGAAACACCTCCATTACCTCTTTCTCCAAACCAAATCGTCGATAAGGCCGCACACCACGACCACCGCCTTGTCCGACACGCATGTCTGACGCGCCTGCAACCATTCAAATCACTCTTTTATACGCCATTTTGTTCCCATCAGACACGGCTTTTCGCCCTTTTTGTCGGGTTGGTAATACACCGTCAGGATGCTGCCGTCTTTCAGTTCAGCGGAAGAGGGGTATCCCAAATCGCTGTTGAAATTTGCGGACAGTTTGATCTCATTCGCCACATCCCAGGTGCGTCCCCGGTCGTCGCTGATGCAGGCGTATTCGCCGAAACCGAATTCCTTGAAACGCCGCCCGTAAACGGCCACCAGTTTTTTGTTGCGCAACTTGATCAGGTGAGGTGGAAGCCCCAGCATGGGGGTTTTCTTCATCACTGTCCAAGTCTTGCCGCCGTCGCTGCTTTCCGACTGCCGCAGACAATTGTCTTTGCCATGATAGCGGACAAGAACCACGATCCGCCCGTCGTCAGTCTCGATGGCGTACGGTTCGCAGAACATTTTAGGCTGATACTCTTCCGGCAGGGTCGGGACATCCGCCAACGGATGCCAGGTTTTCCCGAGATCGCGGGATTCCGAAACTGTGATGAAGGTCGATTTGCCCGGGTAGCATACGAAATACAAAAGGCGTCCATCCTTGAGCAGGATCGGGCCGTGTGGCGTGGTTCCCCGGGCTCCTTTGAGACTCGCAGGTTGGGTCCACGTCTTTCCTCCGTCCTTAGATCGGACTTCAAAAAGCCCTGCCCATTGTTTTTGAGTTGCCTGAGGCAGTTTCTCGTCGTGCAGCCACCAGTAGAACTGTGGGCTTTTCTCTTTGAGTTTAGACCGGTCGCGGATTTGACTCTGATAGGCCACAGAGGTGAACCACGTCACCAGCAGCTCGCCATTGGGCAGCTGAAGAATCCCCGAGTCTCGGTCATCCAGCGGCGTGTTGCCGATAATCCGCTCCCTACTCCATGTCTCGCCCTGATCCGTGCTTGTCACGAGATGGACTTTGCCCCACGGGCAGACATGCGCATCCCGGTCACCGGAGAAAACCGCCAGCAGCGTGCCGTTCTTGTCCATGCAGACCGTGGGCCAGCCGATGTACCTGTCGGGCTGTTTGCAGAGAACCCTTGTCCACAGGATTTCAGCCCGCTTCTGCTGCGCCGGCACCCCATGGATCTCAGCGGACTGACTCGGCACAGCCCCGGCGGGTTTTTTTTGTTGTGCAGGTGTTGTCGCGGGAATCTCGGAAGGCTGATCTTGTACGCCCACGCAGGAAACTAAAACGCACATCATCCCCATGAGCAGCATCTGTTTTTTCATTGTGCCTATACCTGTCTTCACTAACATCCCATAGGCCAACCTGAAAACATTCCGGTTCCCATGACTAGTATTTATTATACGGGGGAGGGGGGGGGAGCAGTCAACCTCCAAAAGCGGAAATGGCCCGAGACAGCGGTGCTGGTCTCTGGTTTCTCCGCCAACCCTTTGTTACAAAACAGCAAATACAAAGGACGCGGCGTGGCGTGGCCGGGTTTATCGCCGCCTGTTAGTCCCGCAACCTTAATGTATCACGACCATTGTGCCTTTGGCTGAGACTTTGAGCGCGACATGGTCGGACGCGCTGAACTGTTCGCCGTCGGAAGCGGTCAGCCTCAGAACATAGTCCCCGGATTTCGCGGGCGTCAGCGCGGTCGACGCCGAGGCGGGATTAGCGAACACCAGCCCGGAAGAGTCGCCGGACACCACCTCCCACTGGACGGTCAGCGTTCCGCCTGCGGGCTGACCGTCGTCATAGACAACTCCCGGCAGCGTGATCGCCTTCCCGGCATATGTGCCGAGCGTCGTGTCCGCCACCTCGATTACCGGCGCGCGGTTGCTGTCGGGGTCGACCGCCAGCGTCTTGATCTCCTCCTCCGTCAGGAACCGATCATACACGCGTAAATCATCGATCACACCGTCAAAATTACGGTTACTCCCGTTCCCCCCGACATGCTGGATGCCTTCGAAATCCTTTGCGCCCGGAAACACCGAAGCCAAACCTCCAAAATTTAGCTTCTCCCCGTCCGCATAAAAGGTCTGCGTCATCCCAGTCGTTTCAGCGGCACGCCGGTCTAACAGGATCGTCAGATGTTGCCAGCGGTTTGATGCCAGTTTCACCGTGCCGGACTGATACCAAGCATAGGTTACGTCGTCGACACCCTTAATCGACATAGAGAGCTGCCGTTGAGGCAAACGGTATACGATCGAGATGCTAGTCCCATCGACTAGCCGCATATATGCGTTATTGGTATAGGCGTCGTCTTGAAAGAGCCACATGGACAAGGTCATGCATGCGGCGTTCGTGCTGTACACATCGTTCAGCCGCGCATCCGAGTTGTATTTGGCAGAACGGAGACCGTACCCCGTCTTGCCCGGTTGCAAAAGTGTGCCGTTCAAGGCGGTGAGTGTATTTCCGCCTTGGGAATCGTAGGCTTTCAGCACTCCGGGATCGTCGTCGAACTTCCACCAATGAATCAACCCGTCCAACAAGTTGGCCGTTGGAAGCGCCACAGTCGCTGTGACTTGGGCGGAACCTGTCGCCGCGCCGTCATCCGCCTCTAACCGAAGGACGTAGGTGCCGTTGGTGGAAAAGAAGACGGTCGTTGCGTTAGTGAAAGCGTTATCGAAGAACACGCCGCCGGGTCCACTGACCTTGCTCCAGCAGACCCGCGTCGTGCTGGTTGGTTTATTGTCATCGCTCACCGTTCCTGTTAAGGGAAGGCCTAAAGAAAGCACGATATTGGTCGATGGCCACGGGGTGGTGACGGTTGGCGCATCATTGTCCACCGCTTCGCCCACGGCGCGCGTGATCGTCACATCATTCGAGACCGTGCCCAGTCCCAGCCCGCTCGCCGCGGTCAGGCGGAAGGTGTAGTCGCCCGCCACGGGCAGCGAGACGCGCGTGGCCGGCACGTCGGGGTTGTCGATCACAGGCGTTGAGCCCGGGGGCGAATCGACCACGCTCCATGCGGTCACGGCAGACCGGTCGCTGTTAAACGTGCTGTTGTTGAGCAGCCTCCCCTGCAGAACGGTTTCAGGCCGATAGCAGGTCTGTCCCGCTCCCGCGTCCACCGCGGGCGGGCGGTTTAGGTAGAGCGCGTAAATTTCCTTGTCCGACAGCGCGGCGCTGTAGAGCTGCACCTCGTCCAGCAACCCGTCCACAGGGCGGCTCCCTAGAATGGATTCGTTGCCGATAATCGCAATGCCGCCGGCCCGATCACTGACCCAAGGTTGCGCTACGCGCGTGGTTCCGCAGCGCACCCCGTTGATGTAGAAGGTGGGCCACTCCACGCGGTCGGTCGCGCTCGTATAGGCCGACTGATACGTTACGGCGACGTGCGTCCACCTTTCGGGGAAAAAGCTGTGCGGCGCAACGCCGTCAGAATTCCACGCTTGGGTGGGGGGATCATCAAAACAGAAAGAAGCGCCACTGGTATAGTTCGTATTTGAAAGACGATAATACAAACTTGAAAGATTGAACATTTTCGGGTAAAGGTTTCCCGCCACATCTCCCATGCCGTCCTGCCGCACCCAAGCCGCAAAGGTCAGGTTGCTCAGGGTGGGGCAAGTGAACGAGGCATAGGCATTGGTGGTGCCGTCGAACCGCAAGGCATTACCAACCTTGCCGGCTTCGATGCTACAGCCAGACCCCGCCGTGAGCGTCCGCCCGTTACCGGAGGCGTCCGCCAGCGTGGTTGCGTCGGCTTCCTCGTCCATTTTCCACCAGCCGAGCAAGTGCGGATCCGTCTGCGCCTCCATAGACAACGCAAGCAGAAACGCCATACAAACCACCTTCATGTATTCCCGTGTTGTTCTCATTGTGTGTTCTCCTTTTTAGCCTTCTACCGCTACGCGAAAAAAGCCGCCACTTCCGCACAATTCATATGAACAGTCATTTCATAAGCATATCGTTTTTCATTTATAATTCATTAGCATCCCATAGGATGCAGGAGTTTAGGTGTTTAGACTGTTAGGTGTTTAGGTTTGTACAAAAGTAACGATTTTGATGCGCAAAACAAGCAATTGCGCCTTTTTA
>CAZKZI010000149.1:0-7427 GCA_964557205.1 uncultured Lentisphaeraceae bacterium | reverse complement strand
CGCGGAGCGCAAGACAGACGTGCTGCTGACTGGGCTGTCCAGTTGGTCGCCGGCGGTTCGTCAACGCTCGGCAATAGCACTGGGCAAACGCGAAGGGGACTTCCTGCCTCAAATCCTCAAGCTGCTCGACAGCAGGGATCGGAACAGTCGTTATGGCGCGTGTGAGGCGCTGGCCAAGCTCGGCCCCAAGGCCGATCCCGCGGCACCGCAGGTGCGCGCCCTGTTGAACGACAAAGATCCGTGGTTGAGGATGCTGGCCGCCAAGACCTTACCGTGCATGGGTCCTGAGGTTCGTGCGGCAGAGGTCCCTGCTTTGCTTCGCGCGGCGTTTAAAACGTATCCGAATGACCCTCGCAAACGTCTCGTGGGCGAGGTTGCGAAAGCCTTATTTGCGCCCATGCCTGGAACCGACGAGCCAACGCCCATCCTATCGGAATCCATTGACGGCGTGGACCGGCCCTTGATGTATGCGGCAATCAAAGAGATGCTCGCCAACGAGGACGGACTCATCCGAGGTTTGGTCGCAGGAATCTACCCGAAGCTTTCGAAGGAGGATGTCAAGGCGCTACTGCCCGAGATTTTGGAGGCGACCCGCAAGAATCCTCCGAGCGGGGAGATGTTCCGGATGGAGATCCGCTGGGCGGGCTTGGAACTGCTGGCGCGTTTCAGGATTCGCGAGGGGATGGGGATCTGTGTGGACATGATGAACGAGTTTGAATGGGGTTGCGAGGGGGAACGATGCATCAAGCCGCTGAAGGCGTATGGCGGGGCCGCGAAAGAGGTGATCCCGCGTCTTCGAGAGACCCTCGTCGTGTTACGCAAGGCCACTCAATCCGAGCCGTGGAATGCGGAGGGTTGGAGGAAGGAGGACATCGCTGCTCTTGAAAAGCTGATCAAGGAAACCGAGTCCGACAAAAACCCACTGCCCGTGCTGAGCGCGGAGGAATTCATCTCCAGGGCCAGCAAGCCGCGACAGGAGCTTAAGGGGACGGTGAAAGTGTTCATTCTGGCTGGGCAGTCGAATATGGAAGGGCACGCCGGTGTGCAAACGCTCGACCAACTGGGCAAGCACCCGACGCATGGGTATCTACTGAAGAAGATCAAGAACGCCGACGGCTCATTTGTCGTGCGTGATGATGTGTTTGTCTCGTATAAAAAAGAAGACGAGCACATCAAGCGGCCGCTGTCCGTGGGCATGGGTGCCTCAGGGGAGGAGTTCGGACCGGAGCTGATGTTCGGCATCGAGATGGGCGATTACTATAAAGAGCCGGTTCTGCTGATCAAGACCTGCTGGGGCGGTCACAGCCTGTACGGGAATTTCCGGCCGCCCAGTGCCGGTAAACCTGCCTATAAGACAGACTGCCCGCCTGAGGAGATGGGCGCGTCCTATCAAAAAATGGTAAAAGAGGTTCGTGCGTGCCTGGCCAGTCTTGATACGGATTTTCCGCAGTTGAAGGGGCTCAAGCCCGAACTCTGCGGCTTCGTCTGGTTCCAGGGCTGGAACGACATGTGTGCTGGCGATGAAATCAAGCAGCAGGTGTATGATGAGTATTGTCCGAACTTTGTTCATCTCGTTCAGGATCTGCGCGCCGAGTTCAAGGTTCCCAACATGCCGGTCGTCATGGGAGAACTCGGTGTCGACGGTGAAAAAGCGGGTAAGGACATGATGGATTTCAGGGCGGCGCAGGCGAAGATCGAGGCGAGTCCGGAATTGAAAGGCACCTTGGGTTATGTGCGTACCGCGCCCTTCTGGTATTCTAAATTGGATGAGTTGGCCGGAAAGCTGGAGGCTGAAGAGGCGCGGGTGCGGAGCCTGGTGGAGCCGAAGATCAATAAGAAGATGAAAAACAAGCCGGAGATGAAGAACCCCGATAAGATGGGGGAACTCATCGGCGAGGCCGTGGAGAAAGCCAAGGAGACGGATTCAGCCTACCTGAAGGTTAAGAAGGAGGCTGACAAGCATATCGCTCACTGGGGCTGCCACTATTATGGAAGCGCCAGGGTTTACTGTATGGTCGGCTACAGCCTGGCCGAGGCGATGAGGCCGTTGTTGAAAACCAAGCCGTAACGATTCAAAGCACTGAAATCAGGGTCACTCATTCCCTGTAGGAGCAGAACAATGATGATGCCCGCACTATCAATCCTGACCCTTTGGGCGATGGTCGCAGCCCAAGCCTCGGAACCCTGTTTTGGGAATGACACGCCGCGCGAAATGACGCTTTGGTATGACAAGCCGGCGGGCGACTGGGCGGCAGAGGCGCTGCCGGTCGGCAACGGCCGGCTCGGCGCAATGATCTTCGGTGGCATCGAACACGAGCGCATCCAGTTCAACGAAGATAGTCTCTGGATCGGGGATGAAACCGACACCGGCGCCTACCAGGCCTTCGGCGACCTCTTGATCGACTTCGGCGACGAAGATGATGCGGTGACCGGTTACCGGCGCGAACTCGACATCGAACGCGCGGTGCACACGGTTTCCTACACCAAGGACGGCGTGGCCTACCGGCGGGAATATTTCGCCAGCCATCCGGCGAGGGTCATGGTCTTCCGCTTCACGGCGGACAAGCCGGGTACACTCAGTGGCACGATCACCCTGGCGGACGCACACAAGGGAACGGCCACTGCGGCAGATAACGGCTTGACGATCAAAGGCAACTTGGCCGGCTTCGTCCACAGCCTCTCGAAGGATCGCAAGGAATACGGCATCGCCCTTGATTACGAAGCCCAGGCGCTCGTCCGCAACGAGGGCGGAACAGTCGAGACGAAGGACGGCAAACTGGTTTTTAAAGCTAGTGATTCCCTGACCATCTATCTGGATGCCGGCACCGATTACGTCAACCTCCGCGAGCGGAACTGGCGCGGCGAGCACCCGCACCGGGCCATCACGGAACGGCTGGCGAAGGCCGCCACGATGCCTTACAACGAACTACTCACCGCCCATGTGCGTGACCACCAGTCGTTGTTCAACCGGGTGGCCCTGTATGTCGGCAGGACGACCGACGCCGTGCGGGAACTGCCGACGGACAGGCGGTTGGTCGCCTACCGGGGCGCGGAAAAGGCCGCTGGCAAGGGCTCGATCTACGACGGCCATGCCGATGATCCAAGTCTCAAAGGCGCCAAGGATCCGGAGCTGGAGGCGCTCTTGTTCAAGTATGCCCGTTACCTGATGATCGCCTGTTCCCGTCCGGGGGACCTGCCCGCCAACCTCCAGGGGATCTGGAACGAAAGCAACAACCCGCCCTGGCGCTGCGATTACCATGCAAACGTCAACCTCCAGATGAACTACTGGTTCGTGGGTGCCGCCAATCTCGGCGAATGTTTCCTGCCCTTCTCCGAGTGGCTGCACTCGGTTATCCCGGTGCGGCGCGACGAGACCAAGAAGGATTTCGGTGTCCGCGGCTGGGCGACCCGCTGGGAGAACGGCATCTTCGGCGGCGCCACCTGCCCGTGGAGCATGGGCGACGCCGCCTGGTTGGCGCAGAACCTCTGGGATCACTACGCCTTCAGCTTGGACCGGCAATACCTAGAAACCCGTGCCTATCCGGTCCTCAAGGAACTTTGCGAATTCTGGGAGGACTCCCTTAAGGTCGGTCTAGGCGGCACCCTGGTGAGCCCCAAGAGCATGTCGCCGGAGCACGGTCCCGTGGCCGAAGGCAATTCCTACGAACAACAACTGGTTTACGATCTCTTTACGAACTTCATTGACGCATCGAATGCGCTCGGCGTTGACGAAAGCTATCGCACGAAGGTCGAGCAAATGCGAGCCCGCCTGCTGGCGCCGAAAATCGGAAAATGGGGACAGCTCCAGGAATGGGCCGAAGACCTCGACGATCCCAAGGACACACACCGGCATTTCTCGCACATGATTGCCGTCTATCCCTGCCGCCAGATCACCCCGTTGACCACCCCGAAGCTGGCCGAGGCCGCCAAGGTTTCCATGAACGCCCGGGGTGACGCATCGACCGGCTGGAGCCGCGCATGGAAAATCTGCATCTGGGCCCGCCTTCATGATGGCGACCGCGCCCGGAAGATCCTTAACGGGATGATCAAGACGGCCTTTACGCAGAACCTGCTCTGCACCCATCCCCCGTTCCAGATTGACGGCAATTTCGGCTATGCCGCCTCGGTGTGTGAGATGCTTTTGCAAAGCCACGCCGGGGAAATCCACCTGCTGCCCGCCCTGCCCAAAGCCTGGCCAACCGGCAAGGTTGCCGGTCTGCGGGCGAGGGGCGGCTTTACCGTCGATATCGAGTGGAAGGATGGCAAGGTCACGGATTACTGTATCTTCTCTAAAGTGCCCCAAGGGGTGAAGGTCCGCGTGAATGGAGAGTTAAAAAGTGCCCGGACGGAAATGATCGATGCGAGGTTGTCGGGCGGGACACGGTGCGTTACTATACCTCTGTGAGGTTGATAAAGTCAGAGACGCGTCGCGGACTCAGGATCGCCACGCTGGAGGGATCGGCTGCGGCGGTGCATAATGTGCTGGTCGGAAGCGCGTTTCTGACCGGTTTTGCCCTGGCGTGGGGCGCGAATGATTTTCAGTTGGGGCTGCTGGGTGCCATGCCGTTTCTGGGTTCGCTGTTCCAAGTGGCCGGCGCGTATGTGGCGGACCGGTGGCCGGACCAAAGGCGCTTCACGGTGGCGCTGATCGGGCTGCTGTCGCGCGGGACGTGGTTTGTGATTGCGGCGGTTCCGTTCTTGTGCGGGGACTCGTCGGCACGGGTCATGACCTGGATTCTCGCGCTGTATTTTTTCTACCAGGCCACGCAGAACGCCAGCGGGCCGGGCTGGGTGGCGTGGATGGCCGTGTTGGTGCCCGAGCGGCTGAGGGGGCGTTATCTGGGCCGGCGCAATCTGGCCATGGAAGCTTTCAGCGTCGTGACGGTGCTGGCAGCCGGAGCGGCGGTTGACGCCTTTCGTGAGGGCGGGTATGAGCGGCAAGGGTTCGCGCTGCTGCAAGTGTGCGCAGGCTTGGCCGGGGTTGCCGGCTTTCTGCTGCTGAGACGTCAGCCTGATCCAGGGCACAGTTCGTCGCCCCCCGAGTGGAACGTACGGTATTTGGTAAGGCCGCTGTGCGATGTGCGTTTCCGGCGGCTGGTCGTTTTTAATCTCTTGTGGCTGGTCGGCATGACGGTCTGCACGCCGTTTCTGAACGCGCATCTGCTCAAGAACATGCACTGGGATTTCAAGGCGCTGGCGGTGCTCGGGTTGCTGAGTTCGCTGACGGCGATTGCCATGAATCCGGTCTGGGGCCGTTTGGCGGACCGGCATGGCTACAAGCCGGTGCTGACGCTCTGTTCCTTCGGGTTGCTGTTGTTGCCGCTCTTTTACGTGCTTTGCCCGTGGGGCGTCCGCTGGCCGATCTATGTGAGCAATCTGCTTACTGGCGTTTTCCTCAGCGGGTTCACGTTGGCGCTGTTCAGCCTGACACTCGAAGGGTTGCCGGCCGAGGCGCGGGCTATGGGTTCGGCGGTGATGGCGGGTGTGGCGGGGCCGGCGGTGTTTCTCTCCGGGGCGGCGAGCGGCTGGGTGGCGGAAGCGCTGTCTGCGGTGCATTGGCGGTTCAGCGGGCTGGAGTTGTCCAACTATCAGATGTTGTTTGCGGCGTCCATTCTCCTGCGTCTCCCGGCGCTCCTCCTGCTGAAGCGCATTCATCAAGAGGGCAGAAGCTAAGAGGCAGAATTCAGAAGCCAGAAGTCAGGAGTCAGAATAGATGAAGCCCAAGAAAACGGTGGTGAGCATGAAGCACATCGCGGAACTCGTCGGCGTTTCGCGGATGACCGTCTCGATGGCGCTGCGCGATGACGGGCGCATTTCCGAGGGGACGCGCAGACGGGTGCATGCCGCCGCCCGTAAGTTGGGGTATGCGCCCAATCCTAAGATCGCGGAGCGGATGGCCGAAACCGCCCGCGCCGGTCACGGGGCCACGGGCGAAACGCTGGCCTATCTGACGAGCGAGCCAACCCGCGACGGGTGGAAACGTTTTAAAGACGGGTACTTCGAGAATATCGAACGCCGGGCGGCTGAATATGGCTATCGGATCGAGCCCTGGTGGATCGCCGACCCGGCGCTGACACCCGCGCGCAACAACCAGATTATCTGGTCGAGGGGCGTCAGGGGTGTGATTATCCCCAACATCAGTCACCAGGTCTTTGCGGATTGGGGAGGCACCCTGCCGATCGAGTGGGATCGGTTCAGCGTCGTGGATATCGGCGGGAGCCTGCGGCATCCTTTGGTCAGTCAGGTTCACCATGACCACCAGTCCGGCATGTTTATGGCGTTGGACAATTTGGAGGCGTTGGGGTATCGCCGGATCGGGCTTTGCCTGCGCTCCGAGGATGACCTGCGGACCCATCGCCGCTGGACCGGGGCGTATTTTGTGTGGCGCGCGCTGCGGGGTTATGAAGCGGTGTTGCAGCCGTTGATCGTGGACGAGTTCCGCCCGGCGGACGTGCGCCGGTGGGCGCGGCAGAACCGGCTGGAGGCGATTATCAGTCCGGGGATACTCCCGCTCGGCGAGTGGGGCTTAAAGGTGCCGCAAGACATCGGCTTCGCCTCGTTGCACCTGTGGGGCGAAGCGGCTAAAGGCGTAGCGGGCATCAATCAGGAAGAAGCGGGGATCACAGAATCCGCCGTGGACATGCTGGTCACGCAGCTCAGACGTAACCAGAAGGGCATTCAGGAGCATCCCATGCGGTGGATGCTGAGAGGCCGCTGGGTGGCCGGTGAAACTGCGTGCCAAATCCGGGCGGTGAAGGGCGACCTGCAGGGCGTCGAAAACGAGCCGTTCGCGTTTCTGTCCGGAGATAAGCGGCAACGGTAGTCCCTTGTCTGCGTACGGCCGGTTTCGTGAAAACCGATCTTCTGAAGCGTGCTCTTATGCGCTCCTCCGACTGGTCTGCTTTACATACAATAAATAACCGGTTGTGTGCGGCGAGCAAAGGCGGATAATGTCACCTTCTAAGCGACGGATCAGGGTCTGCGAAAATTCGCGGATCTTGAGCGTGAAGAATAAGGAGATTAGGCTATGAACGTAATCAGGATGATCGGTCGGGCTGGTTCGAGCGTGGCAATCGTGTCTGTGCTGGCCTTTTTGGCGGTCAGCGCGCAGGCGACGGACGGGACATGGACGAACTTGGCAGGCGGAGTATGGAGCACAACCGGCAACTGGGCCAGTGGCACGATTGCTGACGGAACGAATGCGGTCGCGGATTTCAGCACACTGAATATCACTGCCAACGCGACTGTCAACAACGATGCGCCGCACACGGTCGGAACGCTCCGCTTCGGTGACACGACGCCGAGTCATAACTGGGCACTGACCAATTCTACGTTGACGCTGGCAACAAGTCTGGGGGTGCCGACCATCGACGTCAGTAACGGGAGCGTCACGATTGGAACCGCCTTGCAGGGAACGCAGGGGCTTT
>CAZKZI010000148.1:0-7533 GCA_964557205.1 uncultured Lentisphaeraceae bacterium | reverse complement strand
TCTTGCTGGAGGGCGTGGCGGTGTTGCAGCCTGCCGCCAGCAGACACAGCGCGGCTAACGCCGCCACACCACGGACGGCCTTCCTGACCGCCTCACGGCCCTTCTTCGCGGTGTTGCGCCGGTCTTTGCGTTTATCGCGCAGCTTTGCGCGCGCACCTTTTTTCCTGTCGCTCACGTCTCACCCCTCTTTCTTTGCCTTGACCTTGCTCCACCAGGACCACGCCGCAGTGGCGATCACCGCGGCCGCGCCGACAACGGACGAAGCCGATGTCACCGCCTCCGACGCCGAACCGGCGTCAACATACCCGTTCGCCACCAGCCAGCCGCCTACCGCGCCCGCTTCGACTGCGCCGTGAACCTGTAACCCTCCAGATCCCGCAGCTCCACCGCCAGATCGTCAAACACCGGATCGCCCACCCCCGTCGAATCCATCACCGCCCGGCCCGGCCACCGTCTCCCCAACTTTAGAACTCCCGCACTTTAGAACTTTAGAACTTCCCCCATCCTCCATTCCCTTAAACGACGGCTTCGCCAGATACCGCACATAGCGCGCGTAACGTATCATGTGCGGCTCGACATCATCTGGCCCCAGCCGGTCATAATGCAAGATCCGCTGGATCGACATGTCCGACCACAGCACCGAACCGCCCTTCCCGCTGGCGGCGACATCCGCCACGCCCCCGTAGGGCAGACACACCTGCTTCAGCGCCGAAAACGTTTTCGGCAACCCGCCCAGCACCGCGTAAAGCGTCAAGTCCGCGCACGCCAGCACGAGCCCCAGATTCTTGCCGCCCGCCTCTGCGGGCACCTCGTAAAAAAAAGCGGCAAGGATCTCCTCCGCGCCATCATCCACCTCACCCGGCGCGCTCAGCAAAACATCGCTATTCACAAGAGAACACTGAAAGAACTTGTCACAAGCCCAATCGGGCCTCCTTCGCCCCCCAGGGGGCTTTCCGGTTTTTTTCCTGCACATTACGCATCCTAAAATCACTTTCTATTGCGACCCCGACACCAATGCCATACAGCTTTCGCAATAGGCCTATTTTCGTAAACAGGCAAAAAAAACACAACCAAAACCCGCCAAAAATATAGTTTCCGCCGCAGCCATTTTCCCCTCGACTTCCCCACCACCGTTTTGCTAACCTATTTGGCAATAAAAATACAATATTCTCATATCGATATATCCCCCCACTACTGCACTAACGAAATAACGCACTAATGCACTTCTCCCTTTCTCGCACTCTCGAACTTTAGAACTTCTTCCACCCCCTCTCCATTCAGCGTTCTCTCTGCCTACTGCTTACTGTTCACTGCTTACTGCTTACTTCTTCCGTCTCACTTCCCTCCGCCCTCCGCCTTCCCGTTGCCTATTGCGTCAAGTCCTGATTTAAAGTTGTCACTCTGACTCACTTATTTCTGTTGTATTTCCACCTTGTTCTATTACTCCTCTGGGTTTATTATAAAAAAGTTATTTGTTCAATCTGGGGAAGGCACCGACAACGTATGAGCACTCGATATTTCGTGAACCGACGCGACAACACCGTTTTGTGAGCCCTTATGTCCAATGTATCATCGAATATCCGCGATAACTGCAAACGCGACAAAGCTGCGCGTTTCCTCACCGAAAACCTTTTGCCGAACGCCGTTCTCTCCGTCGCTTCAGCCTATTTTACAGTCCAAGCATACGATCAACTCCGAAACAAACTTGACGCCATTGCCAGCATGCGCTTCCTTTTCGGCGACCCCGATTACGTCAACAAAATCGACCCCGAAAAAACCGCCAGCAAACGCTTCGCCATCGTCAATAGCGGCCTTGACCTGAAAGACGCCTTGCGGCAGAAAGCCGCAGTTAAAGGCTGCGCCGAATGGATCCGCGCAAAAGTCGAAATAAAATCCGTCATCAACCGCGCCCTGCTCCACGGCAAGCTTTACCACATCGCACCGCCAGGACGCGACAGCCGTGCCATGTTCGGCAGTTCCAACTTCACCACCCGCGGCCTTGGTTTGGCCGACAGCCAAAACAACATCGAACTCAACATGGAGATCACCGATCAGCGCGACCGCGACGACTTGCTCGCGTGGTTTGACGAAATCTGGTCCGACAACAAACTGGTGTGCGACGTGAAGGCTGACGTGCTCGATTTTCTCCAGAAGCTTTACACAAATCAGTCTCCAGAATTCATCTACTTCAAGACTCTGTTCCATATTTTTGAAAAGGAACTCTCCGAAGCCGAACAAATCGATGACCTGCTTCAACTGACAGCCCTCGACCAATCGGAAATCTGGCACAAGCTTTTCGAATTCCAAAAGGACGGCGTAAAGGGCGTCATCAACAAAATCCGCGATTATAACGGATGCATCCTGGCAGACAGCGTCGGTCTTGGCAAAACCTATACGGCGCTCGCCGTCATCCGCTACTTCGAGCTGCGCAACGAACGCGTTCTCGTTCTCTGCCCGAAGAAACTGCGCGAGAACTGGGCTGTCTACACACGTCCCGACACCCTCAATCCGTTCCAGAAGGACCGTTTTAACTACCTCGTTCTCAACCATACCGACCTCTCCCGCACCGAAGGTACAGTCGGCAACATAAACTTCGGCACCTTCAAATGGGGAGCCTACGACCTCGTTGTCATCGACGAGTCCCACAATTTCCGCAACGACGCCCCCGGACGCCCAAAGGAAGATGGCACCATCCGTAAAAGTCGCTATCAGAAGCTCATGGAGGAGATCATACAGTCCGGCGTCAAAACAAAAGTCCTGCTCCTCTCTGCCACCCCGGTAAACAACACCTTGCGCGACCTCAGGAACCAGATCGCGCTCATCACGGCGGGCAACGACACCGCCTATTCCGCCACTACATCGCTTGGCATCCAGAACCTTTCCGCTCTCCTTAAGAGCGCCCAAGGCCAATTCACCAACTGGGCCAAACAGCCCCCAGAGCATCGCAAGACCGACGACCTGCTCGAAAAACTCGGCTCCGATTTCTTCCGCCTCCTCGACGGCCTCACCATCGCCCGCGCCCGAAAGCACATCACGCGTTACTACGCCGCTGAAATGACCCGGCTGGGCGGCTTTCCGGAACGTCTGAAGCCCGTCACCGTTTTTTCGGACATCGACACCGACGGGCTATTCCTGTCTTATGATGCTATCAGCACCAAGATCGAGGGGTACACCCTCTCGCTCTTCCGCCCCACGTCCTTCGTCAAACCGGATTTTATTTCTCTTTACGATGTCGCAATCGGTCCCTTTACACAAGTCGGTCGCGAAGACAAACTGACCGGCATGATGAAGGTCAACTTCCTCAAACGCCTCGAAAGTTCCATACGCGCCTTCGAACTTACCCTCAAGCGCACCATCGACCGCATAGATGCCCTCGAAAAAAACCTCAAGGCCTATAAAGATGTCAAAGGTGACAGCCTTGTGCTCGAAGATGAGGTCACCGACAGCGACGAGACTGAAAACCCGGAGCTGTTCGACTTCGCCCAAGAGTTCACCCTAGGCAAAAAGAAAACTTTCAAGTTCGCCCACCTGCGCGTGAACGATTTTCTTGAAGCCCTTCATAATGACAGACGCCAACTCAACGAGCTTTACGTCCAAGCCCGCGATGTCAAACCCGAGCGCGACCAGAAGCTCGCTGAACTCAAAAGCCTGCTCACCGCAAAGTTCACGAATCCCACCATCGACCGTGACGGTAACCCCAACCGCAAGGTGCTCGTTTTCACCGCCTTTGCCGACACCGCCGAATACCTTTATAATAATCTCCATGCATGGGCTAACGAAACCTACGGTGTCGAAAGCGCGCTGGTCAGCGGCTCGGTCGAAAACCAGACCACCTACCGCCCCCAAGGCTTCGGCAGCCAGACCGATTTCAACAACATCCTTATCCACTTTTCGCCCCGCTCGAAACAGCGCGAGGTGATGTCCCAAATTCCCAAGGAAGGCGAAATCGATTTCCTGATCGCCACCGATTGCATCTCCGAGGGCCAGAACCTTCAGGACTGCGACTACCTGATTAACTACGACATCCACTGGAACCCCGTGCGCATCATCCAGCGCTTCGGCCGAATAGACCGCATCGGCTCCCGCAACCCCGCCATCCAACTCGTCAACTTCTGGCCCACCCCCAACCTCGACCATTACATCAAGCTGAAACACCGCGTCGAGGCCCGCATGGCCCTTGTGGACATCGCCGCCACGCAGGAGGACAACCCGCTCGCCACCAAGAAGCTGGAGGAACTCGTTGACGACACCGAACTGCGTTACCGCGACCGCCAGCTCCTCCGCCTCAAAGACGAGGTGCTTGATCTCGAAGATACAGATGATGGGTTATCTCTGACCGACTTCTCCCTGGAGGACTTCCGGGCCGATCTGCTCAAGTTTCTAGAAAAGAACCGCGTTCTTCTCGAAAGCGCCCCCCTCGGTCTCTATTCCGTGGCCCCCCCGCTGAACGACCTCTTCGCCACCGTCATGCCCGGCGTCATCTTCTGCTTCCGGCAGAAAGAGGCAGCCGCCGCAGATGCCGAAACGCCCCGGCAGATCAACCCCCTGCACCCCTGCTATCTGGTCTACATCCAGAACAACGGCAATGTCCGCCTCACCTTCGGCAAAGCCAAACAGATCCTCACGCTCTACCGCGAACTCTGCTCCGGCAAATCCGCCGCCTTCACCGGACTCTGCGACCTCTTCGACCGGCAGACGAACGATGGACAGGACATGTCCCGTTACGACGCTCTGCTCACCAAAGCCTTAACCGATGTCGCCCAAAATTACCGCCGCCGCATCGCACGCGGCCTCACATCAACCCGCGACTTCGTCATCCCGACCCAGTCAGCCACACCCGCCGAGTTCGAATTGCTTACCTGGCTGGTCATTCAGGAGACGCCATGACACCAGACCCGCGCACCAAAACCGCAAACGCCCTAGCCGCTCTCTGCGCGACGCCGACATCCGACGCCGCCCGCGACTTCTTCGCGACCCTCGGTTACTCCGGCACGCGCACGTTCCCGCTCACCGGCCTGAATGATTTCCTTGAAACGTTCGACCCTGCCGGCGATCTCCGCGCCCGCCGCAAAGCTTTTCTGGATGAGTGGCGCTCTATCGACCTGCTCTTTCAACTCACCGATGACGACCTCACCGGCGAAGGCACCTTCTTCACCGAGACCCTTGTCGATAAAGGGATGATGCGCTCCTACCTCTTTTTCCACATCGTCCTCAAGAACGACGCCTATCCGCGTTCCAAACTCGCCCAGATCACCCGTCAGATCAACCGCCTTTTCACCATGCCCATCATGGTGCTCTTCTCCTACGGCAGCACCCTATCCATCGCGGTCATCAACCGCCGCCGCAACAAGATCGACGCCGCCAAGGACGTTCTCGGCAAGGTGACCCTGATCCACGGCATCCGCTGTGCCGATCCCCACCGCGGTCACCTCGACATTCTCGCCTCATTTTCAATCCTTGAACTTTCCCGCATCGGAGATGTCTCAAATTTCGATACGCTTCATGCCGCTCTTGAAAGAATCTTCAACCTCCAGCTGCTGAATGACCTCTTCTACAAGAGAATCCAGAAATGGTTCTTCTGGGCCGTTCAGGAGATCACCTTCCCCCATGGCGGCATCGCCGATCCCGACCAGCGCAACCGCATCGCCGCGATCCGGATGCTGACCCGCATCATCTTTTGCTGGTTTGCCCGCGAGAAGCGCCTTGTCCCCGCCAGCCTTTTCACCGCCGCCACGGCCCGTAAAGTCCTCAAGAATTTCGATCCGCTCTCCTGCTCGGACGGCACCTACTACACCGCCATTCTCCAGAACCTCTTCTTCCCGACCCTTTCCGTCCCCCTCGAACAGCGCGAGTTCCGTAACGGCCGCCGCTACAAAGGCGTGAACAAGCACTACATGGATCACGCCTTTTTTCGCCACGAAGCCGCCTTCAAGGAACCCGGCGACATCCCCCGCCTTTTTGAAAAGATCCCCTTCCTCAACGGCGGCCTCTTCGCCTGTCTGGACTACCTCGACAAGGACGGCACCCAAGAGGTCCGTGTCGATGGCTTCTCCGACACCGCCGCCAAGCAGCCGCTTGTCCCCAACCTCCTCTTTTTCGGCAAGGAGGTCCCCGTGGACATCAGCGCCGCCACCGGCAACCCCTCCGACACCGCCGTCAAGATCGACGGCCTCTTCACCATTCTCGACGCCTTCAAGTTCACGGTGACCGAGAACACCCCTGTCGAAGAGGAAATTGCCCTCGATCCCGAACTCCTGGGACGCATTTTCGAAAACCTCCTCGCCGAGTACAACCCTGAGACCCAGAAGACCGCCCGCAAGCAGACGGGATCGTTCTATACCCCGCGTGCCATTGTCGACTACATGGTCAACGAGTCGCTCAAGGCCTACCTGCACTCCGCCCTTTGCCGCAAGCTCCCCGCCGTCACTCCCGCCGATGCAAGCGAGGGCCTTGATATCCTCTTCTCCTACACCGAGCGCGAGCATGCCTTCACCCCCGCCGAGAAACGCGTCCTCGTCGACGCCATCTACGACGCCGCCATCCTCGATCCCGCCTGCGGGTCCGGCGCCTTCCCCATGGGCATGCTCCAGAAGCTCGTCTACGTTCTGGACAAGCTCGACCACGGCCACGACCACTGGAAAAAACGCATTCTTGCTGACACCCCGTCCGCCATGAAGGATCAGACCGGCAAGTGGCTCGCTACCGCCAGCGCCGATTTCACTTGGAAGCTCGGCCTTGTTCAGCGCTCGATCTACGGCATCGACATCCAACCCTTCGCCGTGCAGATCGCCAAGCTCCGCTGCTTCGTTTCCCTGCTCGTGGACTTCGACGTCGACCCCGCCGCCGACAACTACGGCGTACCCTCGCTCCCCAACCTCGACTTCAAGTTCGTCGCGGCCAACACGCTCATCAAGCCGCCGAGCGAAGCCGAACGCGACGATGACCCGCTCAAACTGGAAGACCCCTTTTTCACAGCCTTTGCCGAGCGGGCCGAGGACTATTTCTTCGTGCGCGACCCCGCCGAGAAAAAGCGACTTCAAGAAAAGATCGAGAACCTCATCGAAGGCCAGATCGACATCCATCGCCGGCGAATCCTTGCCGCTCACAAGAACACCAAGACGAAACTCCTAGAAGAGGACAAGAGCCGCCTCGCGCTGTGGGAGAGCTACCGCAACATCTTCGCCTTCCGTAACGGCCCTGTCGGGTTTTTCGATCCCCGCTACTTCTTTCCCGAAATCAAAACCGGATTCGACATCGTCATCGGCAACCCGCCCTTCGTGCGTGCCGATGAGCAGAGCGAATGGAATCAGCTCCAGCGACAGGCAATTCTTGCAAGCAACGACTACGAAACCCTCTGGGAAAAGTGGGATCTTTTTGTCCCCTTCATCGAACGCTCTTTCAAGCTCCTCAAGCCCGGCGGCGTCAGCGCTTTGATCGTCTCCGACGCCTTCTGTCACGCCAAGTACGCCCAGAAATGTCAGAACTGGCTTTTGGCGAACAGCCGTATCCTGCGCCTCGACTTCTGTGGCGACC
>CAZKZI010000147.1:0-7610 GCA_964557205.1 uncultured Lentisphaeraceae bacterium | reverse complement strand
ACCTTTTCGGCGGTTCCACGCAGAGCTGCACGATCGCCTCGCGCACGCGGGCGACCTGTTCCGCGCTCATCGCCAGATAGCGGTCGCGTCCTTGCCCGTCTTTGCCAGGCCTGAAAACGGTGGCGCCGTCGTCAGCCACGGTGACCGTGCCGGCTGGCGAAAGGTTAAAATAGCCGCGGTCGGGATAGACCGAGTACAGGAGCGCGGTCGGATCCCAGGTCGGGCGGTGGTGTCCTTTTGGAGAGTAAAGCGCATATGCCTCCGGCAAAGGGTGGTGTTTGATGTAGCCGTAATCCCGCTCGATCGACTCGTAAGGGTAGGCCGCCGCGATTCCGATCTCGTAACCGCTCCAGACCACCGGCGAGGGCCATTCTTTCGCCAGCTTCTGCGCGGATGGAATATCCTTGACGATGTTGTACTCCAGATAGCGCGTGTTCCAGTTGATCGTCTGGAACGCGCCTGCCATGATCGAAAGCAGTTTAACCTTTTTGGCGATCAGCTCTTTTCCGTTGAGCGGCGAGTGTTCGTCTGGCTGCGATTCCAGCAGCCGCCGGAAGTTGGTGAAGAAGCCCACCTGCACCAGCGTGACGCTGTTGTCCGGCTGTCCAGCCAGCACTTTGCGGATCAGCCTTGTGGCTTCGGGCGCGTCTTCGCCGCTCTTCAGGTCGTGCGGGTAGCGCAGGCTGCCGTCCGCGTCCTTTGCCTCCGCCAGCAGGTTGAATTTGCCAGGTTCGGGAGTCGCACCGCCCTTGACCACACCGATCGGAATATCGGGGCGTCCGTAGAAGGTGTTGACCGCATCGGTGAAAGCGGCGGCTTGCGGATGGTCTTTTGTGATCGTGACGGCGAGCAGATCTACCGCGCCGCGCGACTGCAGCGCGTGGATCATGCACAAAGCCATCAGGTCGTCTGAATCATTGCCAATGTCGGTGTCGAAGATCAATCGCACTGGTTCGGCCTGCGTGAGCGATGCGGCCGCGATAAGAGTTATAAGCCAATTACTTTTCATACTGTTGGCACATTTCGGTGTAATGCGGTTAACGTTTTTTGAAGCATGAAGACAACAATCTCATGCATTCATATTTGACACATATTTTTATCACAGAATGGATAGTTGTTTCAACCCTGATCGCCGGACTGGGGGGCGCCATGCAGGCTGAGGCGCACAATAAAGTCAACAGCGGACTTGTTGCCTGCCGTCATAGCGGTTACACTAATGGCAACTGCGGGCATTATACCAATGCGGGCGGCGCCAGCAATTCGACTAGCTGTCTTAAACAGCTTGAAAACTCAACTGCTCAGAAGTCAGGATTCAGAATAAGAGACCCAGCAAGGACGGTAAGTTGCTGGAGGCTGGATGCTTGGATGCAAGCTGGCCGTGCGGCTAGGCGAGAATGGTGGATGGTGGAGAAAGGCGGGGAACAGGCGTGATTGAAAAAAACCAGAGGTTGGAATATCCGGCTACTTTCCATTTTCGGATCATTACAGAGCCGTCGGTTTTCGCGGAAGCGGAGGTAAACGTATTATTGTCGGCGGTCAAAGTGGTCGAGCCGTTGACGCTTTCGCGCGGATCGTCCGGCGGGTGCTACCAGGCCTACAGCGTCTCGGTAGAGATGCGGAGCCGGGAAGAGATGTATTCTTTTGACGCTTCGTTGAAAAAGGTGCGCGGTGTGCGCCTGGCGCTGTAGGGAGTTTATGGCTGAGGTCGTTTTAATTGACATCTGCAAACGTTATGACAGCGGGGCACTCGCGGTCGACCGCTTCTCTCTGACGGTCAAGGACGGCGAGTTCCTGGTGCTGGTAGGGCCGTCCGGCTGCGGCAAGTCCACGACCCTGCGCATGATCGCGGGGCTTGAGGAGATCACCTCCGGCGAGATTATGATTGACGGGCGCCTGGTAAACTCGGTTGCGCCCAAAGACCGGGACATCGCGATGGTATTCCAAAATTACGCCCTGTATCCGCATATGACAGTTTTTGAAAATATGGCTTTCGGCTTGCGGCTGCGTAGGTTGCCTAAGCGTGAGATCGCCGCTAGGGTGCAGGAAGCGGTCGAGATATTGGGGCTGGGCGATCTGCTGAAGCGCCTGCCGAAACAGTTGTCCGGCGGGCAGCGTCAGCGCGTGGCGGTAGGACGGGCGATCGTGCGCAAGCCCAAGGTTTTCCTGTTTGACGAGCCGCTCTCTAACCTTGACGCCAAGATGCGCGTGGAGATGCGCGGTGAACTCAATCGGCTGCACCGTCGGCTGGGTGCCACCATGATCTATGTGACGCATGACCAGGTCGAGGCCATGACCATGGGAGACCGTATCGTCGTGATGGATCGCGGCTTGATTCAGCAGGTCGCGCCGCCTTTGGAAGTTTACCGGTGTCCTGCGAACCTGTTCGTGGCCGGCTTTATCGGCACGCCGGCCATGAATCTGCTGGAAGGACAAGTGGAGGCGGCAGGCGCGGGCGGATTAATATTCCACCACGACGGGGGGGGGTTGCCGCTGAAGTTTTTTGGCAGGCGCCGACGCTTAGAAAAGCTCATCGGCTGCCGGGCTGTGTTGGGGTTCAGGCCGGAAGCGCTGGATGTGGCGCCGGATACGGTGGAAAGCGGGGTTTCCGTGAGAGGTTTGGTGGATGTGGTAGAGCCGATGGGGGCCGAGACCTACGTTCAGATTGTCACAGGTGGCGGCAGACGTGTGGTGGCGCGGGTGGGCTCTGACCGGCAATTCGAGGCAGGGACGGAAGCGGTCCTGCCGGTCGATCTGTCAGACGCGTGTATGTTCGATGCCGAGTCAGGGCTTGCGTTGGATTGACATTTTTTTGAAGGACAGGTGGAGTATGGCTAAAATCGGAATTTTGGGCGGGTCTTTCAATCCGGTGCATCTCGGACACCTGTGGATGGGTCATTCCGCGGCCGAGGCTATCGGTCTGGAGAAGGTTCTGCTGGTTCCTTGCTCGGTTTCACCTTTCAAACAGGGGGCTGCGGATTTGGCCCCGGGTGCTGAAAGACTTGAGATGGTCCGTCTGAGCACTGAAGGTGACGGGCTTTTGGAGTCTTCGTCGATTGATTTAGACCGTGGAGGAGTGTCCTTTACCTTGGACACTGTCAGGGAAGTGCGTTCAAGATATGTTGGTGACCGCATTTTTTTCATAATGGGCATGGATTCTTTGCGGGAATTGAGTCACTGGCACCGTGTGCTGGAAATGTTGGAAATGTGTGACGTGATCACGGTCGGGCGTCCGGGGATCGACAATCCTTTAGGCGCGGATGAGCTTGATTTTCCGCAAGGTGTGCGCGAGAGGCTTATGGGGGGTATAATCAGAGGCCGACTTTTTGACGTTTCTTCATCTGATATCAGGAGAAGAATTGCGGAGGGGCGCACGATTCGGTATCTTGTATCACCTGCGGTAGAATCGTATATTCTCAACCGCGGGCTTTACGGCTCTGGCGACACAAAACCCTTTGGGCGGCAGTGCCATGTGCAAAGGGCAGAGAGTTTGGGAACAGAGAATAGTGAATAGTTAAGAGTGAAGAGAGGCAGTGCACGGCTGGCTACTGGTTTACCGGTTACCTTTTACTGGTTGCCTGCCGCTGGAATCATACGCTTGTTTGATACTCCTGCTTTGCCTACTTATTGCGTCAAATGAAAACGACACCGAAATTCAGGAAACTTTTTTACAAAACTTGACTCATTTGTTAGGTTTTAAGCTGTTTAAGACGGATAGATAAGGAGGCTTTGCCATTAATTCTGAGCAGATTGCGATTGAGGCGGCGTTGGCCTTGGAGGCCAAGCAGGCGGCAGATATCCGGATATTCGATGTTCGGGGAGTTTCCACCTTGACGGATTTTACGATTGTGGCGACCGGCACTTCGGCACCCCATCTAAAGGCTTTAGTTTCCGAAACCAAGCACCGCATGCAAAAGTTTGGGGTCACCTGTTACCGCATGTCCGGAGAGCCGGACAGCGGATGGGTGGTAGCCGACTACATTGATGCGGTAGTGCATGTTTTTTCCAGCGAGGCGCGGGCATATTACGCTATCGAAAAGATATGGGCTACAGCCAAAGAGGTTCCGCTTCCTCAGTCATGAAGAAACCCTCTTCGTTCAGACCCTGGATGTCCAGTAGCAGCGCGGCAAGGTCGGGTGTGCTTTGCGAACTTAATCCGGCGCTCGATTGAGAGTGGCCGCTGACGGGCGCGGTATGGTTAAGATATAGCCCGCCTGCCGCGATGACGGCTGCCGCCGCCGCAGCCAGCAACCGCGGCGTTGACCGGGACATCCAGAAGGTCTTGTGTCCGGCGGTACGGCGAGCCTCTGCGGAGATCGCTTCCATGACCAGCGGTGACGGTGAGCCCGCAGCTTCAAAACCGCGCCGGACAATCGCTGCCAGTTCGGCTTCGTCTTTTCCGAAGCTAAACTCATCTACATAATGGTCTGCAGGTTTCATAAGCTTTGTTCCTCTGCCAAAAGTTTCTTCAGTTTGTTCATGGCGTCATGCATGCGTCCTAGGGCAGTGTTCAGGGGAATCTCCAAGGCGGCGGCGATCTCTTTGAAAGAAAGTGATCCTTGTGTCCGCATCAGAAATACCTCCCGTTGCATATCCGGCAAAGTCGCAACAGCTTGCATCACGCGTCTTGTCATGTCGTCTAATTCAATCTGACGTGCCGGATTCACGTCCGGAGCCACAAGCCGGTCAACCAGCGGCACGTTCTCTTCATCGGTAACGGCGTCAAGACTGACATCCGGCCGTCTTTTGCGTCGAAAATCAATCAGGAGATTTTTGGCGATTTTCCACATCCAGGCTTTGAACGAAACGTTGTTGAAACGCGCGGCGTTCTTTATGACCCGCAGCCAAATCTCCTGAAACAGATCCTCCGCATCCGAGCGGTTGCCAGTCATCCCCAAAAGCCAGGAGAACAAAGACTGCCTATAACGTTCAACCAACATGTCCATAGCCTTAGAGTTACCCTTGGTAAAGGCTTCGAGCAGTTCCGCGTCTTGGCTTTCGGTTTTCGGTATCACGTGCTTCATAGTGTTAAACGATTAAAGTTGCTGTTTATTGACCGATTTCTTTATCATTTTCGTCTGACACAAACAGGAAGAATTGTCATTCGTCAAAAAACGTCACTTTATGGATGCTTTAATGCCTATTATACAAAAAAACGTTCGCCCGGTGTTGATGATTTTACTGGTTTGCTTTTGCGCCGGGTGTCGCATGCTGCCGCGCGGGCCGCAGAGCAAGGAACGTTTGGAGCGGATAGCGCATTACCGTCAAGAGGCCGAAAGGTTGCGCGGGTTGCCGATCGTGCATGAGATGTCTTTGGAAAAAGAGACGCGCGAAGCCCTGTTGGCCACGATCGAGAAAGAGTTAGAGAAGCCTGATAACCGTGTGTTTATGGAGGACACCGAGAGTCTGATGCGGGCTTTCCGTTTGTTGGGGCCGGAGGACAGACTGCGCGATATATACGGTGCGGTGATGAAGGACCAGATCGTTGCGTATTACGACTCGGACACCAAGCGTCTGGTTTATGTGGACGAAAACGTGAATATGATCGGCAAAAAGGTCGTCAATGAAGAGCTTGTGGTAATGGAGCGCTTTGTTTATGTCCATGAATTTTGCCACGCGGTCGAGGACAGCCATTTTGATCTTGAAAGTATGATGAAGTCATCGATGGACACGCTTGACCGCAATCTTGCGATGACATCCTTCGCGGAGGGTAACGCGGTGCTGACGGGTATTGACGGTGTAATGGACTCGATTGGCGCGCCGTCAAACACGGCTACCCCTTTAATGGCTTGGTTTGTCAGCATGTTGGGGCATGTAGAGGCCGCCGCGGCGGAGGATCTTGATCAGGCTCCGCCTTTTCTGGTCGGTGCTTTGTTGCGCCCGTATCTGGACGGGACAGTCTTCAGTAACCGCCTGCGGTGTGATGCCGGCTGGCAGGCGATTGACGCGGCCTATGCCGTGAAGGTGCCGCTGACCACGGCCGAAATAGTTTATCCCGAACATCGGTATTTGAAAAAATTCACTGCCGCTGAATTCGAGCCGGATGCGGCGCTTTTTGCCGCGCCTTGCCGCAGTGTAGCCACCAACAGTCTGGGTGTCATGGGCACGGCCTTGTGGCTGGGCGGTGCCAAGGCTTCCGGACCGGCTGAGTACGGTTTTCTAAAAGGCTGGTTTGGTGACAGGGTCTATCTGCTGAAAGACGGTGAAGGGAAAGCCTGCCGGGTGGTATGGGTGTCCTACTGGGAGAGGCCTGGTATGGCGCGTGCCTTCCGCCGCTGTGTGGAGCGGCGTCTAAAAAAAGATTTTGGTAAATCGGATTGGTGTGTCCGTCGTGCAGGGCGTATGGCGGTGGCGGTCTGGGATGCGGACATTGAAGAGGCGGAAGGGGAAATGCCTTCATGTGCGGTGATGGCGGACACAGCCCTGCTTACAAACGTGCAGGCCGACACGCCAGGTCGGTTTTCATCATGGTTAAACGATCAGCCATGGCCCTTGCGTTTCCCGCATTATCCCGAACACTCAACCGGGTTCGAACTGCTGGGAGGATATGCGACCGATCTTCATAGCGGGAAAGCTTTCTTCCGTTGGAGTCTGCTGAGCGGGGCGGCTTTGAGGGTCGAAAGCAATCCCGACCGACATTACTACGGAATGTTTTGGGGTATGTTGCGGCACGTCAAGGACGAGCGTTCCGACTTCACCTACTGGAAGCTGCCGTTGCTGTACGCTTGGCACCGCAGGGGCGAGGGTGAGGATCTGCGTTACCGCTGGAGCCTGCTTTGGGGAATCTTGGCGGACGGCAACAATCAGCGCGCGCGAGTGCTTTTTGTGCCAGTCTGGCGCAGCTCGCAGTAGGCTGCGATGGGACAGTCCGGGCAGTCAGGGTTGCGGGGAAAGCAGCGGGTCTGGCCGAAGGCTACCAGATAAGAGTTCCAGGTGATCCAGTAGCGCACCGGCAGTATTTGGCGCAAGGCCATTTCGGTTTCATACGGGGTTTTGGTATGCACCAAGCCCAGCCGGTTGGTGATACGGTGGACATGGACATCCACGCAGATCGCGGGTTTGTTAAAGCCCAGCGTCACGACCAGGTTGGCAGTTTTGCGGCCGACCCTCGGCAGTTCGCAAAGCTCTTCCACAGTTGAGGGCAGGATACCGCCGAATTTGGCATCCAGCACACCCGGAAGCACCTTCAGATGGCGCGTCTTTGCGCGAAAGAATCCCACCGGATAGATCAGCCGCTGAAGATCTTCCTCTGGAATCGAGCGCAGATCCTCTGGCGTGGTGACGCGGCTGAATAGCCGGGCGCAGGCGGCTGCGGTGCAGGCATCCTTGGTGCGTGCGCTGAGGATGGTTCCCAACAGCACTCGGAACGGGTCGCGCGTCTGCACGGCCACGAGATCAATGATCGGAGCCTTGGCGCGGTTGAAGGCTTTTTTCAGAAGACGGTTGACGACTGGTATGTCGGATAAAGTCATAGTTAAAACATTTATTTCAATCACCCAATGGCCGCACTCACGATGGTAGTGGGGATGACTTAGGCATATTCGCTAGTTTGAATTTAAAACAGTAGCGTCCCATAGGACGCATAGGCTGTTAGCTTTTTAGGCTGTAGGCTA
>CAZKZI010000146.1:0-7745 GCA_964557205.1 uncultured Lentisphaeraceae bacterium | reverse complement strand
TTGTCTTCCTCCGAACTTGCCGTTGACAGTCGCGCAGGGATAGGTTAAATTGACTAACCATTTTTTGAAGAAAGAAGAGCAGACAATCATGACGAAGACGTTTGTACCTAAAGATCCGGGCACGTCCCGAGGCTGGCAACTGGTAGACGCGACCGACAAGCCGTTGGGGCGTTTGGCTGTTAACATTGCAAACACATTGCGCGGCAAGACCCGTCCGGATTTCGACCCTAGTGTAGATATGGGTGAATTCGTGATTGTGGTCAATGCCGAGAAGGTGCGTCTGACCGGGCGCAAGGTCGAGCAGAAGGAGTACCAGCGGTATTCCGGTTGGCGCGGAGGGCTGAAGAGGTTCACGGCCAAGACCATGTTGGAGAAGCATCCGGACCGGGTCATTATGGAGGCCGTCTGGGGCATGCTTCCCAAGAACAACATCAGTCGCAAGATGATGACCCGCGTCAAGGTATATCGCGGTTCCGAACATCCGCACGCGGCTCAGATGCCGGCTCAGGCGGCTTTTTAAGAGGGTTTTCCCGTTAAGCCGGGATATCGAAGAGGAAGTAAGATGACAAAAGAGATAGCAGCGGGCACAGGTCGCAGGAAAACTGCAGTGGCGCGGGTGCGTCTGGTCCATGGGGACGGCAAGTGGCTTGTAAACAATGTGGAGATTGATAAATACATCACGAGCGAGGCCTTGCGCCAGTATCTCGAGCAGCCGCTGGCGTTGACTGGCAACGTTGGCAAGTTCGATGTTATTATCTCGGCCAAGGGCGGCGGCATTAGCGGACAGTCAGGGGCCATACGTCACGGTTTGTCGCGTGCTTTGGTGGCAGCGGATGCCAATCTGCGTGATGTTCTCAAAAAGGCAGGATGCCTGACGCGCGACTCCCGCATGAAGGAGCGCAAGAAGCCTGGACAGCCCGGTGCCCGCAAGCGCTTCCAGTTCTCGAAGCGTTAGTCGTGTCGATGTCACACAGCCTTTAGTATTTGCGGGCGCCTCTCGCGGGTGTCCGCATTTTGCTTTTATAAGGATACGGATAAATTATATGCCAATAGGATTGATTAAAAAGATCGCGAATAAATTGATAGGTGCGCCTGCGGGCAAAAAGGCTGGTGGCGGCAAGGCCGGCCGGCTGGCTAATCCCGAAGGGAAGCGTGATGGGAAAAAGCGCAGTGAAGACCGTGGCGGCGAAGGATCGCGCAGTGCGAATGAACGGCGTCGCTATCCGGTTAAGCGTCGTAAGGCTTCGTCCCGCCCGGAGGGCGCAAAGCGTACGGCAGATGACGGGGTCCGGCGTGAGAGGCGCAATGAGGGCGGGCGACCTGATGCGACCGCAGTCAGGCCAGGGGCCGTACCTGCTCCTGCCGGCCGCGCGGTGGCCCGTCCGCCTTCGCAAGACCGGCGCGGGCGCAGACCAGAAAAGCGCGGCGGCAAATTCAGTGGCGCTCAGGTCACCGAGCCGGGTACGAAACGCCCAGGCGGCGCGGTTTCTGAAGGAGAGGTCGCGAAACGGCGTGTTGAACACGAGTCTTGGTCGTTGGATCAGTTTGTTGTCGAGCCGGCCGAGGGCAAGATGCGCTTCCACGACTTGGATCTGCCCTTGGAAGTTATGCACGCAGTCGCGGATTTGGGATTCAGCTATTGTACGCCGATACAGGCCATGAGCCTGGAGCAAGCGTTGGCGGGCAAAAACATCGCGGGCAGGGCGCAGACCGGGACCGGCAAGACAGCCGCTTTTCTGGTCGCCATCTTGACCCGCTACCTGCGTAGCCCGGAAGCGCGTCAGGAAAAGGGCGGCGCGCCGCGCGCCTTGGTCATAGCGCCCACACGTGAACTGGTAATTCAAATCTGCAAAGACGCCGCAGATATCGGCAAGTATTGCGGCTTGCGCTCGCTGGCGGTATACGGAGGCATGGATTACGACCGGCAGAAACGCGAGGTCACGGACGCGCCTGTGGACCTCTTGGTGGCCACGCCCGGGCGCCTGCTTGATTTTGTGCGTTCGCGCGTGATCGACCTTTCCAAGGTCGACACACTGGTTATCGACGAGGCCGACCGCATGCTCGACATGGGCTTTATCCCTGATGTGCGTTCGATCGTCCGCAGGCTGCCGCCCAAAGAATTGCGCTGCACGATGCTTTACAGTGCGACTTTGAGCGATGATGTGATGCGGCTGGCGTCACAGTGGATGTCTGCTCCCGTCAAAGTGGAGATCGAGTTCGAGAGCGTCACCACCAAAAGTGTCAAGCAGGTCGTTTATGTGGTTACGGCGGATGAGAAGTTCAAGGTCTTATACAACCATATCCAGCAATATCCGGACTCACGGATGCTGATTTTCTGCAACCGTCGCAGCACCACGGAGGATGTAGCTGACAGCCTGACGCGACGTGGCATAAGGTGTGAGATGTTAAGCGGTGACGTGAACCAGAACCGGCGACTGCGTGTGCTTGAAGATTTCCGGGCGGGTAAAGTGCGCATAGTGGTGGCCACCGATGTGGCCGGGCGCGGACTGCATGTGGATGACATAGGTTTTGTGATCAATTTCGATTTTCCTTACGAGCCCGAGGATTATGTGCATCGGATTGGGCGCACCGGCCGCGCCGGCGCTAGCGGCACTGCGATTTCCTTTGCTGACGAGGATGAGTCTTTCATCATTCCTGAGATCGAGAAGTATATCGTCGAGGATCTGAAATGTACGGTTTTACAGGGCGATGACCCCTTGCTGGCGAAGCTGCCGCCCCGTAAAACCGAGCATACTCGCGGCGGCGCAGTCCGGCAGCCGCGAAGAGAGCAAGGTCGAGAACACCGCGATAGCGGTGTCGGGCGTGAAGAGGCGGCAGCCAAGGAGTGTGTCAATGCGGGTGAACCGGAAGCGCGGCAGGTAGTTGACGTTCCGGTGAAGGTGCCTGACGCAGAGCCGGTCAAGGTTAATGACATGCCGGAGATAAAGGAGTCAAAGCCTGTGAGGCAAGCTGTGGGTTCGGGCAGATCCGCTGGTGGAGGCAGGCCCGCAAGGATGGGATCGCAGCAGCGGTCATCCGCTCTACGTCCGGCTGCGGTTGTCAGACCCGGAGGCGCCGCGCGCCCACCAAAGTATTCCGCGGAGTGGGTGCCCGGGCAGGGTGCTGTCCCAAAGTAAAGTCAGGCAGAAAGGGTCTTTGTTAAAGGAGGTGTTTCATGAAAATTATTCATGCGGTGGGTATTGTGATAACAGCGCTGGCCGTCACGGTCCGGGCGCAGATGGTCAGTGTTGTGCAGATTACGGATATGCGCGGGGTTGTGGGTTATGAGATCATGGAACGCGACGAATACAATGCTTTGCTGAAAGAGATCAAGGAAGAGACTTCCGCGTACGCAGTGGCTATGGTGGAGAGCAAGAAGGAGTGGGAGGCGAACAAAGACAACATGTTGCCGTTCCAAGGCAACCGCGTCAAACCGCGCACGGCAAAAAAAATGCCGCAGTATTACAGAGACCGGGAAAAGGCAGAAAAGCGTAAGGCTCAACTTGAGGAGCGCTATAACGCCAAACAGCTTTCCGAAATGGAAAAGGCGGAGCATAAACTTAAGATGTCTAAGCCCAGTGAGGCGGATATAGCTAAAGAAGATGAGCGCGTTCGCGCTTATGACGATTGTTATAACATGATCGTTAAGAAGATGGGCGAGAAACTCGGGCGTCCGGTGTCGGCATTCGGTTTCGGGGTCTTGGAGCCTAAAAAAGAAGAGAAAAAAGGCGGACATTGATTTGTCGCGGAGAGCGTCAACGCGATGGCGGTTTTAATCAAGAGATGGTCGGCAAGGTCTAAGGTTGCGGAGGTCGAAGCCTTTTTGGAGCGTACCGCTTTTCCGCCGGAAGCCGAGAATGCGGCGCGTGACATCTTGGCCGACATACGGATGCGCGGCGGTCGGGCGGTGCTTGATGCGGCATTGCGTTTTGACGGGGTGTCCTTAAAAGCCGAGGAACTGCGAGTCTCTGACGATGATCTCGCCGCAGCGGCATGTAAAGTCCCGGCACGGGTCAAGCGAGCCGTCAGTGACGCGAGCGTGCGCGTGAAAAGGTTCGCCAAGTCCGGACTGCGTAGGCCCTGGAAGATGCGCACGCCACGCGGCGGTTGGACCGGCGAGTTCTATTCCCCTTTGGCGCGTGTCGGCATCTATGTCCCTGGCGGCACGGCACCTTTGGTGTCTACGGTTCTGATGACGGTTACGCTGGCCAAGGTGGCCGGGGTCCGCGAGATTGTGGCCTGTACGCCTTGCGGACCGGATAAGTGCGTCAACCCCGTTTTGCTATATGCTCTGCGCGCTGCAGGCGCTACTGAAGTCTACAAGGTCGGCGGCATCCAGGCCATAGGCATGATGGCATTCGGCATTGAGACTGTCAGGCCGGTGCTCAAAATCGTGGGACCCGGCAATGCGTATGTCACGGCGGCGAAGCGGCAGGTATACGGTTTTGTGGGGATTGACCAGGTTGCAGGTCCCAGCGAAATCGCGGTGCTGGCCGATGACTCGGCCAATCCGGTTTGGGTGGCGGCTGACATTCTTTCGCAGGCCGAGCATGGCAGCGGTTATGAGAAGGCGCTGTTAGTGACAGATTCGAGGGCTTTGGCCGAGTCTGTACGCAAAGAGATCATTCGTCAGACTAAGTTGCTGTCGCGCGCCGCCATGGTTGATCGGGTGGTGGCCAACAACGGTATACTGCTTGCGGTCGTGCCGGATATTGGTCAAGGGATGGAACTTGTCAACCGTTTCGCGCCGGAACATTTTGAAATTATGACGCGCGACGCGCGCTCTTTGATGAAGGATGTGCGGACAGCCGGTGCCGTGTTTGTCGGCCCGTGGACACCCGAATCGGCTGGCGATTTCGTGGCCGGTCCCAGTCACGTGCTGCCAACCGGAGGCGCTGCGCGGATGTTCAGCGGGCTTACCGCCGACGACTTCCGCCTGCGCCACAGTTTTGTGGAGTTCACGAAAAAAGATTTGTCCGATACCCGCAGATCGATCGAGACCTTTGCGGCGGTTGAGGGCTTAGACGCACACGGCAGATCCGCCACTGTGCGTTTCGAGTGACAAAGCCTGTTGCTTAAGGTGCGGGCGGGGCCGCAGGTGCGGACGGAAAAGCTGTAGGGGCTGAGAACGGCAAGGCCTGTTCCGCTGCCGGCGGGGCGGTCTTGACACCCTCCATGACCGATGTGTTCGAGTGTGAAGTCAGGCGCGAGAGGATAAGCGTGTTAAGCAGAAACACGGTTCCCAGTATGATGGTGACCTTTGTGAGCACATTGCCCATCTGGGCGCCGAATAGCGCCTCGCCCATGCCGCCGCCTATGCTGACACCCAGACCGCCCTCTTTAGGCTTCTGCAAAAGGATGACTCCAGCCAGAAGAAAGCACACTATGATTTCAAACGCGAACAAAAAACCGATCAGAATCTGCATTACGAATCTCCGTTACCGCTTGGCCAACTGAATCCGGCACATCAAAAGACAATATTTATAACAAATTCCTGCCAACTGTAGCAACTCCAAAGCGGAAGTTACGTGAAAAGATTTGCAAGCGCATTCTTCGGGTTACAAAGAGAAAGCCGTTCGACTGGATCGCAGAACGGCCGTTACTGAGAGATGGTCGGAGCGGACTACTTGTGTCACGCTGGCCCTAGGGGCTAAGAACCCCATGCCCGGCGAGCACGGAGGCGATTTCTTTGAACCGCTTCGCGTGCAGGTAGGTTTTCCCGATTCCAAACACCGTCAGAGCCCCTCACTTCCGGCGGGTCACCAGCTTGGCTTCGATCGCGGAAAGCGTCTTCTGCAGCTTGGCGACCTTGCTCTCCAACCGGCTGAAATCGGCTATCGATGGCCCCCGCATCTTGGCGCTAGTCTCTCGGACGAGGTCTTTGACCCGCTTTTCCAGATGCTTCTTCGTCGCCTCGGCCTGACGGAGGATTTGCTCGGCTAGCTTGTCCCCCTCCTCGACCGAATGCTGTCGGCGTTCCGCCAGGCTTTTCGCCATTTTTCCGACCTTTGCGTTTGTCATGGATACCAAACCGAGTCCGCTGAGCAGGTTTTGCTTCAACGGATTCGCCTTGACCGGTTTCGTCGTTGTTTTTGTTTTCATAAAATTCTACTGTCCGCGACAGATCGCCTCCTTCAGGCCGGTGTATGCGAACTCGAGTCGCCGGGCGATTTCCTGCCAGTGTCGGCCTCGGTCGTCTTCCCGTCCTGCTTCTGATCCCGGTAGGCCATAGCTTCCGTCCGCAGCACCGAGCCTGGCAGAACGCTCGCCTCCGGCACCCCGTAATAGAGGGACGCCTGCTGCGCAATGATCCGGCCGTAGTCCTTCGGGCCAACGTCGCGCCGGCACCGAACACACGTTTGAGTAGTTTCATCTTTGGCAAACTAACACGAACCGTAAACATCCGACCTTCCGTGGTTCTCTAGGCAGGCGCACCCGCGCCTGTGCGTCCGGGCGGTTTTACATCCCGACCTGAAAACGTCCACATCATACGGCTTTTGGCATCCACTGTCAACCACCCTCTCCCGGCTGGGAGAGGACGGGGAAGTGCAAAAAAACGCACGCTTTGCAGAGAAAAAGGAAATGGCAAACAAAACCGTTACCATCGCCTTATCCAGAGATCAGTACCAGCATCAGCATATGGCTAAAGCCATTGCAGCCCACAGAAAGGTGGAAGGTATTCTCAAAAAGATGTGCGCGATATCTGAATAACTCGTGACACTTCAGACAACCGGAGTCATCACTCGCAAGTCGCGCTAAAACAGTGGTTTACGCCTTAACTTCGTGCCATTCAGGTCTGTCCCCGAAAAGCCTGGGTCGTAGTCCATGCTGGTGGCGTAAATGTCCAGGACTTGGCGGTAAAAGACCTTCTCGCTGGCGCGGATGTCGCGGATGCGCTCCAGGAGTTCCTTCCAGTAACCGCCGCCGCCGAGTTCCTTCAGGCGGGCGTCGTCCATGGTGAACCCCTTGATGATATATTCCCGCAAGCGGACGGTGGCCCACTGGCGGAACTGGGTGGCGACCTTGGAATTGATGCGGTAGCCGAGGGAAATAATCATGTCGAGGTTGTAAAACAACATATCATAGGTTTTGTCATTGGTGGCAACTGTTCGGAAATTCCGAACAGTTGCCTCTGGCGATAATTCCCCGCTGTCAAAGATGTTTTTAATGTGCTCGCTGACAGTGGATTTCGACACTTGGAAGAGTTGCGCCAGTTGCAGGTTGGTCAGCCAGACGGTTTCATCCTCAAGGCGGACGCTGACTCTAGCGACTTTGTCGTCCGTTTCGCAGATGATGATTTGCGGCGGCTTATGGTCGGGTTCGTTGGTCATTGTCTGTCCTCCCAAAAATCACCTTTCAGTTGGCGCTATCAACTCGGGAATGCAACGGGTCCGCAAGGCTTCTTTCAACGGAGTTGTCTTATTCACGATCTTCAGTCCTCTTACGGTTTGCTGTCAATGTCCAATGTCGAAATACGGCCCCTCAGGCACTTAAAGCCCCACTACACGGTATGTGAGAGGGAGTTTGAATTGTTTTCTCAGAAGTTCGAGGTAATTCACGTCCAGCGGTGAAAGCGGTTTTCGACCAACAATAACAAGTTGCACTGGCAGGGCGTGTTTTCGAATGGGGTGGTAGGCATATTCAAGAATCTGCCCCAGTGCATGGCGAATGACCGTACGAGGCGCAAGGTCAGATTTAATCTCGAAAAGAATCAACTCTTTGTCTGTTTGTACGCTGACATCAAT
>CAZKZI010000145.1:0-7762 GCA_964557205.1 uncultured Lentisphaeraceae bacterium | reverse complement strand
TTAGAAATCCCTCGAATATCCCGCTGTCCAGCCGCCGTCCACGGTCAGAACCGAACCGGTGACATAGTCGTTTTCCGGCGCCACGAGAAACAGCGTCGCATTGGCGATATCCTCGCATTTCCCGAAACGGTGAAGGGGGATATGGGACAGCATGCCCTCCAGACGCCCCTTCATGATCGGATCCTTACCCGCAAACAGCTGATCTTGCACCCCGCCGTCGGTCGGGATCGAGCCAGGCGCGATGGCGTTGACCAGAACCCCCCGCTCGGCGAACTCCAAAGCCATGGCTTTGGTCAGGTTCACCACGCCGGCTTTGGCCGCCACGAAAGCGCACTGCAGCCGCGCCGGAACCAGACCGAAGACCGATGCGACATTGACAATCCGGCCAGACCCCCGCGCGAACATAACCGGGACTACGGCTTTGGTCACCCGGTAGCAGCCGGTCAGGTCGGTGTTCAGGATCCAGTCCCATTCTTCCTGTGGAAACTGTTCGAGCGTGACGCGATTTTTGGCCGTGTTCACGCCGGCATTGTTGATGAGAATGTCGATACCACCAAGCGTTTCGCACATCCACCGAACCACCGCATCGATGTCAGTCTGGCTCGTCACGTCCAGCCGCCGGGTCACGCAGCCGGGACTGGCCGCCGCCGCCTGCTTGGCACCGTCTTCGTTGATGTCCGTATAAGCCACCCGCGCGCCGTTCGCGGCCAGCATATCGGCAATGGCCTTGCCGATCCCGCGCGCCGCGCCAGTCACCATCGCTACCTTGCCGTGCAAATTTACATTCATTAAATCAACTCCGTTGTGTCCTAAAAAACGCTCTCTGGCGTTAGCCCTGCTTTTGAGTTTCCATTTCTATGATGCCCCGTTTCTGGGAGTAAATCATCTTTTCGCCCGGCGCCATCACGATGGCGGTGACCGTCTCCGGCAAGGACTGTTGCGCGTAGGCCAGAAAAGCGCCCGGGTCGCCGCCGTGTTCGATGAACATGCCGAAATGGCTGCCGATCAGCACGCGCGGCTGAATCAGCGCAGCCAAGCTAACGGCGTTTTCATGGCCGAGGTTGCCGTAAGCCGAGTTGATCGGCGTAATCATGATGTCGACCTTGACCGTCCCCAGCGACGCGATGAGCCGCTCCGGACAGAAAGCGGTATCGCCGGTATCGTAGACCCTGATCCCGTCCAGATTTATCAGGAAGCCGACGGCATCAGGGGCCAGTTCGCCATGATCGGCATAAACCGCACGGAACTCAACGCCGTTCAGGGCCGCGCTTTCGCCTGCGGCCAAAATGGTGACGCGTTCATCGTCGATTCCTGCACTTCGGTAAACCGAGCGGCAATCCGGAGAGCCAATAAAACAGGTCTCAGGATACCTTTTCACACAGTCGATCAGGTCGGGATCAAGATGGTCGTTATGGGAATGGGTGGCAACAAGGATCTCTGTTTTCAATTCGTCCATTGCCATCGGTGCAGGCACCATCCGCTTAAAGTTGAACAGACTTTCGCAACAGTCGCCTAAGTACGGGTCGATGCAAACGGTTTTGCCTGCGGCTGTCTTGAAGTAGAATCCCGCCTGGGCCAGATAGAACACCGCCAGTTCACCAGACTCCGGTCGGGTTGACACAATACGGTCCATCAATCTCATTTCAATTTCCTTCCTGTTTCTCATCGATAGCCAAGGGTGTCCAGCTACCGTACACGCCGTCTCTGAAAGCTAAGGGAGCTCGATAGGAGCGTCTTCGGGCAGTTCGATATACTTGCTGTTACCGCACAAATCCTTCACTCTAATTTTGAGCGTTTTTTCCTGACCCGAGGCGAGGTCGCCGAAAAGGTCTGCATACTTGCCCAGCTCTGTCCTGAACTTGCCCTTGAAAGCGGCCTGAACTTTTTGGGTAACATCCTCACCGGTCGTTTCAACACGCTTGTCGGTTGCATAAATGCGGAGGCGCAGCGCCGTCGCATCACACGAATAATTCTCGTTGTTGCCGATCGCTATATCAATGTTTCTTCCCAAATCGCCGGGGTTCACATGAACGACGAACTCCGAGTTGCGGGTCTTGCTTGTCGTTTCCTCCAATTCTGGATAGAGAACGTTGAGAACCACCGGGGTCTGGTCATCCTTCCAGTTAACGGCTTTTAATGAAACACCATTGCCGCCGCGATTGGTCAGCATCTTCCCCGAGATTACAATGCCTTTTTCTGAAAGCTGCGGGCCCGGCGACCAGCGAATCACGTTATAGTTGGCGACATCGGCGATCGGGTGTGTCAGCAGATACTGCTTTTGCTCTTTCGCCGGAATAACCCGGTCGAACATGTCCTTCGAAAAATGCTGTTCCCAGTCTTTCTCCATGCTCTTTGCAGGTACGTAGTCGGCGAAAAAGCCCAGCGCGGCACCTCCTTGCAGACCGTACGCGTATCCCAGTGGACAGCCGTCAACTTTGAAGCTGGAATTCAGCTGCCTCTTGTCAGCCCCTTTCGCGGTGGACAACAGACCGCCGTTCCGGCAGTTGAAGAGGGACCACGAACCGGATTTCGATTTATCAGGGAACGCCGCCGGCACATCCAGTTTTCCCTGGGGATTCTGGTAATCGGCAGCCAGATCGGCAACCAGCTCACCCTCAACAATGAACATTTCCTTCCAAGTGCTATCGCTCTTAGGACCGTACCACGCGAACGTAATCTCTCCATTAGCCGACTTGCGGGGCTCCGAGAGCAATTCGTCGTCCATGATACGAACCGGCCGCGTATCCTTGAGATTCGGGACCTTAAAATACACTCCGATGCCATCGGGATCGACAAACTCCGTTAGAACGACATCGACCTGGTCGCCTGTACGCTCGTGCTTTGTCCATGCCTTGACGATGACCTTCTGTCCGTCGGGACGAATTCGATCGTCAAGAACCGGGTTCCCGATGCTGGCAGGATCGAGAACCAGATCACGGGGGTTCGGACACTTCTTGAGCACATCCGCATTCAGCGTGTCGCTGACCGTGAACAGAACCGGGCCACGCAAAAGAGCGACCCGGCCGTCCTGAATCATCCGGCCGCGAACGAAACGCCACTCCATCGGCATGGAAATGATGAGCGTATCGCCGGAGTTCCAGAGCCGTTTGACTGTGGCGCAGCCGAGTTCGGATTTGTTCAGTGCGCACGGCACATTGCCCACGGCACACTCAATTTTATCCGCCCAGCGCGGGGTGCGGAACAGAAACGCGAATTCGACCGGTGCCGAGCAGGTGAACGTCAGTTTGACCTCGCCGGAATTCGGATAGGTGGTCTCCTGTTTGATCTCAACGGTCTTGCCGTTAACATCGAATGTCTTGTCAGAATGGGTGAACAGGTTCAGCGCAATGCCGCCGTCTGGGGTGCGGTAGTACACCTTCTGCGGCAGTTCGGCGATCGCACGTCGGAAGTTTCCGTTGCAGCAGAAGGTGTCGCGCGTCTGGAAATGCCGCTTTCCCGTGAACGGAGTGAAGTAGCAGATACGGCGGCCGTTCGGTGCCTGTGCCCCGAGCAGAGCGTTGTAGATCGCGCGTTCAATGATGTCCCCGTAGCGCATATCGCCTTCCAGCCGCATGAGGCTGTCAACCCAGCGGAGCAGATAAGCCGTGACGCAGGATTCTTCGACCATCCCCGAGCCATCCTGGTTGTACGTGAAGTGCTCTCCCTGCGACGTTGAACCGGTAACCAGCAGCCCGCCACGCCCCTGTTCGAGCAATTCCTGCTTCATCCACAGGCTCTTCTTGACGTAATCTTCGCCGCCGATCAGCCGATACAGCTCCGTGTCGGGGTACATGTGCGACAGCATCACGTAGACATGGTAACGGGCATGCGAGATGTTCTTCTCCCAGGCATCATACGGCTTCAGGTAGTACCAGTGCGGCGAATACTGCAGGCGCTTGGCGAAGTCGAGGTACTTGTCCTCTCCAGTCACACGATAGAGTTCGACGAACCCCTCCGTGATTCCCGCAATGGACGGACCGGAGATGATGTGTTCCCCCTTCTCGTTGGCGGGGAACATCCGCATGATGTAGTCTGCCATGACTCTTGCGTCCGCCAACGCTTGTGGGTTCCCCGTCGTCCGGTAGTTTCGCACCAACGCCAGGTTGATGTATTCCTGCTCGTGGAGAATCCAGTTGACTATGTTCTGGTAGTTGTTCGGCTCGACATTCCAGAAGCCCAGATATCCGTCCGGATCGCGCGAACTCCGCAACTGATCCATGATGTATTGCGCGCGTTCGGCAACGTCCGGATCGCCGGTGTACTGGGCGAACAGGCTGCCGGCATCCAGAACCTTGCCGATGCCGTAGTACACGTTGCGTGTCTCCCCGCGATCGGTTCGGTTCTTGAACTTGTCCAGCCAGTCCCGGTCCAGGTCGACAACCATGTAGTTCTTGTGGATCAGGTCCATGATGCGGCGGTCGAGTTCACCCCCTGCCATCTCCTGATGAGTGAGCCTTGCCGAAATCAGCTTGTCAACAATGATCGGTTTGACGACATCCCGTTCGCCCATGGCCAGTGCGCCTGTCCATGAACCGAGTATTGCGATGGTTAATAGCCGTTGGATATGTTTCACCTTTTTCTCTTTCATTAATTTGTATCCCAGTGCGTCGCGCTGGTGTTCCTGTATCGTTAAACTTGCCGTTACCCCCTTTGCATCGAAAAACTGCCTGCATTTTATCATCATCCCCTCTTTCCCGACAAACGGAGCGAATCGCTTCCTCTGCGAAACACACATTGATAACACATAATATACGCCCTATATTTTTTTACGTAAGTCATATTTGCGCAAAATAAATATCAGAATAACGCAAAAGAATTTGTTTACGTCCCGTATATCTGATATTGTAAAAACATTATGAACCAAGTGCGAACAAAATTGCCACAGGTAGCTTTGATTCTGCCCACATCTGTGAAAACCTGCCGTGAGCTGTTGCGTGGTATCTTGCAGTTTGTTCATTTGCACGGCCCTTGGGCTGTCCACATCATCGAAGGACGTGAAGGCGAACAGAAATTGCTGCATCCGGCTGCATGGGGATGTACGGGCATGATTGTCGAACTGAGTGAGCGGCACCACGCTGCACGTATGCTGGCTGCCAGCGTGCCGACAATCATCACCAATCCGCCTGATGACGTTCTTGAAAAGATGAATCCGCTCTCCCGATTGAGTCGTGTCGTATGCGATAACCAACTGATCGGAAAACGCGCAGCTGAATATTTTCTGGAGATGAAATCCAGCAACTTTGCGTTCGTTGGTCAGGTGAATAACGCATCATGGTCTGAAGAACGCAGAATCGCATTCTGCAAATGCCTGGAGGAAAGCGGATTCCCCTGCGCCCTCTATCCGCAGCTTTCACGATCTGCCCGTAAGGACTTCTCACGTGAACAAGCAATTCTATGCGCTTGGGTAGCCTCTTTGCCAAAACCCGTCTCGATTTTGGTCGCCAACGATGTGCGAGCGCGACAGGTGCTCGATTCCTGCATGAAGGCGGGTGTGGCCGTACCGCAGGCGGCCGCCGTTCTTGGGGTCGACAACGATGAGATGCTCTGCGAAACCACCCATCCGCAACTCTCGAGCATCCAGATGAGTTCCGAACGTGCAGGATTCGAGGCTGCCCGGATCCTTGATGGAATGATGCGTGGCAACCAGCGAGGCCGAAACCGTCAGAAGATCATCACATATGGATTCTCGCACTTGGAGACGCGGCATTCGACCGAAACAGTCCATATCCCCGATTACATGGTTGCCCGTGCGATCGAATTCATCCGTATCAACGCCGGTATCAAGGTGACGGTGAACGATATTCTGCATCATTTGCATATCTCCCGCCGCTCATTGGAGACGCGCTTTAAATCTGTGATGGGCCGTACCGTTTATGCTGAAATTGTACGCATGCGGCTGGAACGTGTCCAGACGCTGCTACGCGAGACAACGATGACGATCGAAACAATCGCCGACACGTGCGGGTTTACCAGCACCAGCCACCTCGGCACCGTTTTTCGAAACCATTTCGACATGACGCTCTCCGCGTATCGGCGTCAGACCCGCAAAGGCATATCGCAGACCGAAGCGGTTCCGTCCAGCTCCTGAACTGCCACATCGCAAATATACTCGCGCCAGAGGCACTGCAAGAACAAGATCGGCACACGGCAACTGCGCCAGTTATAACGCGGATAAATTAAAATCTCTCCACTCTCAGGGTTAGCCCAATTTCGGAAATCTTTTGGTTTGCATTGCACGACCCTGCGGGTTTCATTGGTCAGGTTGCGATACATGCGGACAATCGGGCCGTCAACATAAGCGAAACCACCGCCGTGCGGGGTGTCGGAATCATAGTCGGGATATCGAGCCAGGGGTTGCCGTTCACCCTCAAAAAACATGTGCCGGAAATATTTACCTTTTAAGCCCAACGCTGCGACATCGGCTTTCACGATTGCGCCCTGGTAAGGCAGAAAACCTGTCACCCACCGCCCGCCTCGGAGCAGGCGTCGATTGCCGCCTGAATCGCTTTTGTGTCCAGCGTCACACCGTCCGCCTTGGCCCCGAACTCTTTCGGGTTCCATGCTTTTGTTTTGGCGCCCGCCTCTCGGACGAACGCCATTACAAGCCCGCATAGCAGCAAGCGCAGCCACGCCTGTTTCGGATCACCGTTTCCTCGTATCATCGTTCCCCCTCTCGCGCGACTTCTTCCAGCATCCGCTTGAAGCACGCTTCCACCACCATCTCGTGTTTGCCGTCAAAGATCGTGACCTCCACCCCCGGAACCGTCCGCTTGAAAAACACCGCGCGGTCGCCGACCTTACCCAGCGCCGGATCAGCCTTGACACTGCGCGACATCAGTCTCGCGATCTCCTCCTCGCTAGCCAGTTTTTCCGGTTGCCCGTATTGCCCTGCCAATCGGTTGAAGAAACGTAACGACTGCGATACCGGCACACTGCCTTTATGTCCGTCATTTATGCCCGCGAAAATCTCCAGCCTACGCCGCTCACGCACCGGGCCTTCCATGTACAACGGCGAACGGTGGCGCGCTTCCGCCACATCCAGCTCCGCGCCGTCCGATGTGCATTTCACGATATTCGCGGCATAATTTTTGTTGCCCCGCGCCAGTGACTCGCCGTGCCAGGCCGCCAGATCGCTGATCGGCACCCACGCGAGAAAGAGAAGGATGTCGTGTCGAGACCTGAGATAAGTACCCAGCGTTGCGTGCCCCCCTCCCGATGCTCCTACCACAAAGACCCGGCGAGTGTCCGCATGGCCGTGACTCAAAGCGTAACTGATCGCATCGTCGATGTCGGCAAGCGCCTTCGGGCTAAGACAGGCATCTGTCGTTCTATTCGGCCCGCGGAAATGCGGATGGATATATATCCAACCAGCCTTTTTCGCCAAACTCGCCAATGGATCCCTTTGCTCAAACCCCGCCGACCATGTGTGCAAGCTGACCATCACCGGCACTTTGTCCGCCCCCTGCGGCGCGGGCAGAAAATAGGCCGGCTGTTGTTTACCGTCTGCGCTCGAAGGGATCTTGACCAGCTTGAACTCCTGCGGCCACCCCTTCCGGGTCGTATCGTCCCAAGCGACCGGAGCGGGCTTGATATTCACCCCTTGATCTTTTTGAACCTTTTTCGTCGCATTCGTGTCAGACTTTGACCAGGCTGTCGTTACGCCGAGTGCGAAAATCGTTGTCAGTGTAATCATCTGATACATGACGCGTTTCATCTATCGCTCCCTTACTACTAGCGAAGCTGCGCCTCAAACCGACAAGTG
>CAZKZI010000144.1:0-7783 GCA_964557205.1 uncultured Lentisphaeraceae bacterium | reverse complement strand
CGTCGCTCGCGCTCAAAGTCAGTTGTCCGTACGAACCGGCCTGGTGACCGACATTAATTAAAGTTGGAGCGGTCAGTTCCCCATCCTGCACGAACAGGTTTCCGGAGGAACCCGCTGATTGCCCCACATAAATTTCCGGCGTTTCAATGAGACTTGATATATTGCTGACCGTGCCGTCCCCCGCATACCCCGCGCTAAACTCCCTTGCCGTTTTTGTCAAACTGTTGTCTAGTGTCAGTACGGCGGTTGACCGGCCGGAATTACCGACCCGGACATAGAGGGAAGTCAGCGAACTCTGATAGGCGTATAGTGTCGCCACCGAGTTTGTTGCGCCAGCCAAACTTACATTGGCGCAGTCCAGAATCGCGCTGCCGATCAGTTCGGCAGTTCCCTTTGATCCTATCTGACCTGCGACTGCGAAGCTGCTGTTACAGTTAATCGTGGAGTTGGTGGCGTAAAATTTTCCGTCATCATAACCCACCACAAAAGCAGGAACGCAGCTCATGGCTGTGTCCGTGATGCTCATTGTTCCTTTGGTAGTGGCTGAACCGCTCGCAAGTACGGCGTGAGAGCCCTGAAAACAGACCGAGCCTCCCTGCTGGATATAGCTGCCAACGCCGTCCGCTCCATGGCCAATGACACATTTGCCCAGGGTGACATCTGTATCGGTAAAGGTTGCGCTGCCGGTTCTGCCTTCACCGATATAAAAATTGCTGGTTGTGTTAAAACTTCCACCGGTCTGGGTCATGACGCCATTGGTGCCGAAGCATCCGACCAGGACTTCGCCGCTTGAGAGATAGGCGGTGGATGCGCCTGTAATATCAAGAGTACCCTGAATATTCAAGCCAGCATTCGTCTGGGAACTATCCAACGAGGCAGTCCCGTTGATCCAAACGAATTCGTTTGTTGTCGGAATGTGCGAGAGGCTCCAGAGGGCGGTATTGCTCCACAGCCCGGTGCCTGTGAACACATTGTCTGCGGCGAGGCAGACGAAGGGAATAAACCCTGCCAAAACCCATAGTGCGCTCCGGCGGATTACAGTTGCTTTCATTGCATTTTCCTTTTTGTCACGTTTACAATCAAGGTGGATGAGCTGCCCTTGCGGGAATTCATTAACAAGATAGCATCTTGGTGAAAAGAAAGCGTTAAAGAAAAAATTTACATGTTTTCTTTAACGCCGGGGTTTCCGCGAGAAACTCAAAGCGGAGGCAACGCAGGACAGGCGGGGGCGCCCTTTACTGTATAGGATTGTCGGCGGAACTGAAGGTGGCGTAGAGCGCCTGCAGGCGGGCGACGGTCGCGGTCAGCTCTTTCTGTTTCTCTTTTTGCTGTTCGATCACTGCGGCAGGCGCTTTGGAAACAAACCCCTCGTTGGCCAGTTTGGCCTCGACGCTCTTGAGGAACCCGCTCGCCTTGTCAAGCTCGGCCTTGACGCGCTTGGCTTCGGCCTGCATATCGACCAGTCCTGCCAGCGGCAGACAGATGGTGCCGAGCTTGCAGAGCGTGCCGGGCATGGCCTGGTTGCCGCTGTCAGCGCCAGTGACGATCTCAAGCTCTTCCGAACGCAACTGCTGCTTGAGCGTGTCGATATCGGCGCTCAGGCGTTCGGCGGCGACCGCGTCCACGGTCTGGATCACATACTTGACGAAGAGTGAAGGGGCGATGTTGTAGTCGGAACGCAAGGCGCGTCCGGCCGTGACCATTTCGCGCTTGGCGTCGACATAGGCCGTGACTTCTGGGCTAAGCCCCCATGTCGCGGTTTCAGCCGCGCCGAAAGGTCGGGGCCACGGTGCGCGCATGATGGTTTCATCGGCAGTGCCATAACCCATCTGGTGCCAAAGCTCTTCAGTGAGGAAGGGCATGTAGGGGTGCAGCAGCTTTAAGGCCTTGGCGAAGATGTCGGTCATCAGCACCAGCACTTGAGTGCGGCGTGCCGTATCCGTACCGTAGAGATCCTGCTTGGCGTATTCCAAGTGCCAGTCGCAGAAGTCGGTCCAGATGAAGTCGTAGATCGCCAGCGCGCTGTCCTGCAGGCGGAATTGCTCCAGGTGTTCGGTGACGGTGTTGATGACGGTATCGCAGCGGGCCAGCAGGTGGCGATCATCGTCACGCAGCATCGCGGTATTCAGCGCGGGTATGCCGTGCGCCAGTGAGCGCCAGTCAATGCCTTCGGTCTTTTCCATGTGCATCTTCATGAAGCGCGCGGCGTTCCAAACCTTGGTGGCGAAGTTGCGGCCGATTTCGAATTTCTCCATGTTTACGTAAACGTCCATGCCGGTGGAGGTGATCAACATCAGGCTGAAACGCAACGAGTCGGCACTGTATTTCTCGATGATATCAAGCGGGTCGATGGAGTTGCCCAGGCTCTTGCTCATCTTGCGGCCTTTGTCGTCACGCACCGTGCCGTGGATATAGACGTTGCGGAAGGGCACGTCCCCCATGAACTTGCAGCCGGCCATGATCATGCGCGCCACCCAGAAGAAGATGATCTCCGGCGCGGTGGCGAGGTCGTGCGTGGGGTAGTAAAACTTCAGATCGGGATTGTCCTTGGGCCAGCCGAAGGTGCTGAATGGCCAGAGCCATGACGAGAACCAGGTATCGAGCACATCCTCGTCCTGTGAGAAATCGGACTTGCCGCACCCGGGGCATTTTTCAGGAGTGGATTTGGCGGCCCATTCGTGGGTGCAGGCGTTACAGGTGTAGACCGGAATGCGGTGGCCCCACCAGATCTGGCGCGAGATGCACCAGTCGCGGATGTTCTCCATCCACTCGAAGTAGGTTTTTTCCCAACGCTGCGGCGTGAAGCAGACCTTGCCGGAGCGCACGGCTTCTATGGCGGGCGCGGCAAGCGGCTTCATGCGCACGAACCACTGCTTGGAGAGGCGTGGTTCGATCACTGTGTCGCAGCGGTAGCAGTGGCCCACGGCGTGCTGATGCGGATCGACCTTGACCAGAAAGCCGCCGGCCTCCAGATCCGCCAGCACCTGCTTGCGACACTCGAAACGGTCGAGACCGGCGTATTTGCCCGCCTGTTCATTCATGGTGCCGTCGCCGTTCATGACATTGATGACCGGCAAATTGTGTCGCTGTCCCACCCAGAAATCGTTGGGATCGTGCGCCGGGGTGATCTTGACCACGCCGGTGCCGAACTCGCGGTCGACATAATCATCGGCCACCACGGGAATCTCGCGGTTCAGCAAGGGCAGGATCACCTTCTTCCCGACCAACGCCTTATAGCGCTCATCCGCCGGGTTGACCGCCACGGCGGTATCGCCCAGCATGGTTTCGGGGCGGGTGGTGGCCAGCACCACCTCGCCGCCACCTGCGGCCGGGTAACGGATGTGCCAGAGATGGCCGGCGGTGTCGTGGTGTTCGCTTTCCTCGTCCGAGAGGGCTGTGTGGCAGCGCGGGCACCAGTTGACGATATAGTTGCCGCGGTAGATCAGGCCTTCGTCGTATAGGCGGCAGAAGACCTCGGCCACGGCCTCGCTCAGTCCCGCGTCCATGGTGAAGCGTTCGCGCTGCCAGTCGCAGCTCGCTCCCAGTTTACGGAGCTGTCGCACGATGGTGCCGCCGTATTCGCCGCGCCACTCCCAGACGCGCTCCAGAAACTTCTCGCGTCCGATGTCGCGGCGATGTATGCCATCTTTGTGCAGGGCCTTTTCGACGACGTTCTGTGTAGCTATGCCGGCGTGGTCTGTGCCCGGTATCCAGACCGTATTGCGGCCCTGCATGCGGCGCCAGCGCACCAGAACATCCTGGATGGTGTTGTTTAGAGCGTGCCCCATGTGCAGGATGCCGGTCACGTTCGGCGGCGGGATCACGACGCTGTAGGGTTCGCCGCCGCTTGAGGCGTCGGCGTGAAAATGGCCGTTCTGTTCCCACCATTGATACCACTTGTTTTCGATGGTCTGGGGATCGTAATGCTTGTCCATAAAGTCTCTATAAATGTCAGGTAAGTTAAAGGTGCCGGTTAAAAAGAATATATTAAACCAAAAAAAGGCGTTGGTGACAAACATCGGACGTAATCGTTTGGAGAGGGGGCGATGTAACTTTGTTGAATCGCACTCGTTATAATTCTCTTATTGACCAAGGTGTTCGAGAGTGTTAATTTGGTTAAACAGTTTGTATGAATAAGCGGCGTGTCCGGTTTTCGGGAAATCGTGACGCGAATGCGTTTAGAGTTATGAATGAGGAAGAAGGACTGACGTGTATAGAACAGAGGAGAAGCGGTTATGATTCGGACAACGCGACCCCCGATCAGGGTCGGTATCGCCGGGCTGGGACGAGCCGGCCTTGAGACGCATTTGACGGAGATGATGCAGATGCCGGAGCTTTTTAAAGTCATGGCGGTGTGTGATCCTATCAAGGAACGCCGTGACATTGCGCTGGATCGGCTGCCCGATTGCCGAACATACCGTCGGTATGATGATTTGCTGGATGACCCGGATGTGGAAATGGTTGACATAGCCACCCGTTCCGACGAGCATGCCAAGCATGTTATGCAGGCGCTTAAATACCGCAAGTGGGTGAATATTGAGCAGCCTTTCTGCTGTGATTACGATGAGGCGATGGTGTTGCGAGCCTGTGCCATCAAGGCGGGAAACCGCCTGATGGTGCGTCACAACTACCGTTATGAGCCGTCCTTCTTGCAGGTGAAAGAAGTGATCGAAGCCGGAGTTTTGGGCGAAGTGTACGACATCAAGATGCGACGCGGGGTTTATGATCGGCGTGACGATTGGCAGGCCGTCAAGCGCTGTGGAGGCGGGGCCACCCTGATGTGGGGCACGGCTTTTCTTGATCAGGCGATGGAGCTTATGCGCACGCCGCCGGTCAAGGTGTGGTCTGACTTCAAGCGGGTGGCTGCTGTAGGCGATGCCGAGGACTATGTTCGAATAATCTTGCGAAATCTGGCGGGGCTGACGATCGATCTTGAGATATCCGGCGGCCGCATCAGTCCGGTTCCTCAGTTTATCGTTTCCGGCACCAAGGGTGATTTCACGCTTTACCCGGGGGCGGCTGAGGGGCTGGTTCGCAGGCTTGATCCCAAGCAGAAACTCGCGCGGCGGCGCTCGAGTGTGCGGACTCCGCCTTTGGGCAGTTACGGCACGCCTGAAAATTTGCGTTGGGTCGAGAACAAGATACCGGTAGCGCCCAAGGCGGAATCAGGCATGACGTTGATCTGGGAACATGTATACAACACGATCCGCGAGAACAAGCCTTTCCCGATAACGCTGGACACGGCCATCGAGACCATGCGCATCTTGACGCTGGTCAAGAAGGAGAGTCCGTACGCTTAACTTCGGCCGAGCTGGAACATTTGACCGCGCGCAGATCTGTGATGATCCAGTCGACCTTGATATCGTGGTCTTCCTGCGGCAGAGGGGTGTCCAGAAGCTGCCAATCATAGCACAGCGCGAGCTTGAGCACTTTTTTTGACACTTTCGACAGGATCTTGTCGTAATAACCCTTGCCGTAGCCCAGGCGTCCGCCGAAAACATCAAAGGCCAGCCCTGGCATGATGAAGGCGTCCACATCCCAGGGGAAGACCGGTATGCGCACGGTCGGCTCTTTTATGCCGCGGTGTCCGGTGGCGAGTTTGGTGCGGGGTGCGATCGCATAAAGTTTGTAGGCTTTTTCATTTGCGCTCCAGGCCGGCACGCAAACTTCCCGTCCGGCCTCCCAGACGGCGCGGGCGATATAGCGGGTGGGGACCTCATTCTTCGCGCTGAGATACAGGCATACGCGCCATGCCCGGGTCAGCAGGTTGACAGGGTTGCCGACAATTTTTCCGCAGACGGCCTTGCCGGTTGCGGTGCGGGTATGCTTTTCGACAGCATGGCGCTTTTCACGCATCTGTCGTCGAATGTCAGATTTGGTTGTTAAGGCACTAAAGTTCACGCTTAAAAAAGTCCTTTGACCTTGCCAGTGGCGGTGTCGACGTCGATTCTGCGGTAGGCTGCGTCGGAGGCCGTGCCGGGCATCAGCTTGATGTCGCCGGCGACCGGCACCACCAGTCCGGCGCCCTGGTAGATCAGCAGGTCACGCACAGGCAAGAGCCAGCCCTTTGGGCATCCCAGCAGTTTCGGATCATGCGACAGGCTGTATTGGGTTTTGGCCATGCATACCGGCAGGGCGGCTGTGGCCGGGTCGGCTTCAAGTGCGGTGAGTTTCTGCCTGGCGGCCTCGGTATAGGTCACGCCGTCACCGCCGTACACCTCGCGCACGATAGCTTCGACGCGGGTAGAGATAGGCAAGGTAAGGTCGGAGAGGAAGTTGAAGTGGCTGGAATCCTCACAGGCTTCAGCCACGGCCGCGGCCAGCTCTAAAGCGCCTTCGCCGCCTTGCAGCCAGTGGTTCGAGACGGCGAAACGTGCGCCGGCCGATTCTGCTATACGCCGCGCCAGCGCGTGTTCGGACGGGGTGTCGGTGTGGAAGCTGTTTAGACAGACCACCGGGCGCACACCGGAGCGTTTGATGATGTCGATATGCGCCAGCAGGTTCGCGCAGCCTTTTTCCAAAAGCATGAGGTTCTCAGAGGTGTAGATCGGATCGAGCTTACGGCCCGCGATGACGGCTGGGCCGCCGCCGTGCAGCTTGAGGGCGCGCACTGTGGCTACAAGCACCACGGCATCGGGTTTCAGGCCGGAACAGCGGCATTTGATGTTCCAAAACTTTTCGTAGCCTATGTCGGATGCGAAGCCGCTTTCGGTCACGAGGTAGTCGCACAGTTTGGAGGCGAGGCGGTCGGCGATCACAGAGCTTTGGCCGATGGCGATATTTGCGAAGGGGCCGGCATGAACCAGCATGGGTTGGCCTTCCAGCGTCTGCATCAGGGTGGGGTTGACGGCGCGTGTCAGCCACGCGGCCATGGCGCCGTCGACCTCGAGGTCGGCGGCCGTCACCGGGCGGCCCGAGCGGGAGTAGGCCACGATGATCTTGCCGAGCCTGCGGCGGAGGTCGGCGAGATCGGTGGCCATCGCCAGTATGGCCATCACTTCAGAGGCGACGGTGATGTAGAAGCTCGAGGCCATCTGGTAGCCGTCCATGTGGCCGCCGCGGCCGATCTCTATATTGCGCAGGGTTTGGGCGCAGAAGTCCATGGCCCAGCGCATCTGCACACGTTCTGGATCTATGTCCAGTCTGGTAAGACGGCTTTGAGCCAGCCGGTTATCGTCATAGTTGCGTTCGTGCTGCATGCGGGAGGTCAGCGCCACCATGGCCAGGTTGTTGGCGTTAGTGATGGCGTCGATGTCGCCGGTCAGGCCGAGCGAGAGCGGCGTCAGCGGAACTACCTGGGCGAGGCCGCCGCCTGCGGCGGAGCCCTTTATGTTGAAGGTCGGTCCGCCGCTGGGCTGGCGGACGGTGCCGACGGCGCGCTTGCCGAGTTTTCCCAGGCCTTGCACCAGACCCAGGGTGGTGGTGGTCTTGCCTTCGCCCAAGGGGGTCGGCGTGATGGCGGTTACATTCACATACTTGGCCCGCTTGGCCGGTTCGCCGAGGCGCGCGTGGACCGCCTGGGCGTCGATTTTTGCGACCAGCCTGCCGTAAGGTATGAGTTCTTCGGGCAGCAGACCCAGGTCGGAAGCGATATCAGTGACGGGACGCAGCAGCGGTTCCGCCTGTTCGGCTATCTGCCAGTCGGCAAGTTGCAAGGGGTCAAATCTCATCATTCTTTTTTCTCATGCTTGTGGGTATTGTCATAAAAAGGCAATATTGTGGCAGTATATCCGGTCAGCGTCTTGGCAACCATTGTATTTTGTTTTCCTCGTCGCGGCGTATG
>CAZKZI010000143.1:0-7840 GCA_964557205.1 uncultured Lentisphaeraceae bacterium | reverse complement strand
GGACGTGTCCATGATCGTGCAGTTCAAGATGTCGAAGCAGTTGTGCGCGGAGTACGCGCCCGAGTTCCCGTCGATCGCACAGTTGTAGAGGTTCACGTCTTGCATCAAGGCGTACCACATCGCCCGGTTCCCGCAGACACGACAGCGGATGAGCGACGCGTTGCCCTTTTGGTCGGCGTCACCAAACACTGCCATCGTGAACCCGACGCAGTTGGTGATGGTGCAGCCGATGAGGTAGTTGGACTCGCCGGAGCATTTCGCGGCGGCGTACTTGCCGCACGAATCGACATTGGCGGTAGTATGCTCGATGGACGCGACGTAAATTCTGCCGCCACAGAGCGTCACGTTCCTGACAACGTTCGTCCCGAGCAGACGGAGGCAGCGCACCGCGTCCTCGCCGCACCCGTAGGCGTTCTCGACCTGGTTTTCCACCGGAGCCTCGCCGCCCATGATGATCACGTTCTCCGCGGTTCCAAGTCCGACGAGATTGACGCCGCGCTTTACAATGGCGCGGTTAAGTGTATTTTCACTGCCGTCTCGCATCGTCCCCGTGTCGTAGGTTCCCGGTTTCAGGTACACCGTGTCGCCGGCGATGAGACCGGACTTTGAGAAAACGCCCTCGAGCGTCTTTACCGCCAGCGTCGGAAGGAAGCCGCAGTTGTTGTCGTCGCCGTCCTCGGCGTCGACGTAGAAGTCCTGGTGCTCGGCGTAGATGGGAACGATGTGCGCGCTGTTGTCGCGGCTCGATACCGTATACGTCCATCCATCCGGATAGTCGTCGAAGGAAAAAAAGGCGCAACCGCTGAGCGTCGTCACCGTAAAGCCGGTGCAACAGTGCGCGGTGTCGAACGTCCGGGTGATCGTGAAAGTCAGCGTGGCACCGTCCGCCACTGCGGTCTCGCCGAAGCTTACCCCGGAAAGGGACAGACCGCCTTCGCCCTGGTCGATCCTGACGTAGTTCTGGTTGCTGAAGTCGCAGAGAATCGCCTGGCCGTCGTCGCCCTCGTAACGGAAGAAGAATCTGACGCTTGCCCCGCTTACAACGAGGAGGAGGTTTGTCTTGCCCGCGGCAGCGGTCACTTCCACCGACGGCGTCTCCGAACCGTTCACGTAGCACTTGAGCGTACCGGTACCGGAAACGAGCGTTTGGAAGCTGTATTCGGTCTCTCCGCCGGTCGGGGAAGTCCAGGTGACGTCCAGTTCCGCTTGCGGCCCGAGTGAGACCTTGTTATCAACGGTTTCCGTCACGTTGGAGCTCGCGGCGGTCACAGCCACGTTCGTGAACGCAAGATCCTTCGCGAAATCGCCACGGCGGTCGAGTTCGTAGGCGCCGATGTCGATCAATCCGTTCATAAAACGCGGATTTTTGTCGAGATCGGTCAGTCCCTCGGTCGCCCAGTAGTTGGCGTCGACATCGTATTCGGCGGTGTAGAATCCGTTTGTGCCGGCATCGATCGCGATGCTGTTCGTCGACGGACGGTAATCGGCGTCGAGATCGAGCTGGGCCACGGTCACCGTGCGCGTGCCGTTCGTCATGATGGTGAGGCCTATGTTGTCGCCGGCCAGCAGGCAGTTGTGCGCGGTGATCTTCCAATACTTGCCCAGGATGATACTGTTGTAAAATCGGCGGTTCGCATCGCCGTCGGAACCGCTGGCGCAATAACTCGTACAGTTGGAACCGATCATGCCGTTCACGAACGGACATGGCCTATACATGGCATAGTTTCCGCCGATGCTGTGGTCCACGATGCAGTTGTAGTAGGCGCCCGAGGAAACGCCACCATAGTTGGTCGTGCGGTTATAGAAGAACTTGCAGCGGTAGAACGTTCCGCAATAAGTCACGGCATAGGTACAGCCGACGTTGTTGGAAATCATGCAGTCGGTGATGACCTGGGTGAGCCGCTGCAATCCCGCCCAGTTGTCGGCGCAGTAGACGGCGGCGCCCTGTTCGGAGCTGCCGTCGTTGTCTGCCGCGGCATACACGTGTCCGCCGCAGAGCGTGAAGTCGCGCAGTTTCGAGTTGATCTTCATGTAGACGCAGCGAACCGCATTGACACCGTTGCTGTAGCTACCGATGCGGGTTTCCTCAGGCGCGGCCTCGCCCTCGATGAACGTGACGTCCTTGCCTTCGGTGGCGACGAGCGTGACGCCTTCGGGAATAGCGACGCGGTTCAGGGTTTTGTTATCGGTTATCGCCATCGTGCCGCTGTTGTAGTGTCCGCGCGCGGCATGCACGATGTCGCCGGATGTCGTCGCGACCGCCATCACTCCGGCGAGCGTAAGCTTCGGTCCGCGCGTACCGCTTTCCCACACCGCAGCCTTGCCATCATAGGAGTCGCTGGCCTTGGTGTCATCGGCGTTAACATAGTAATCGGTCGCGAATGTCGCTCCGCTAAGGCAAACCAACAGCATAAACGCTGAAAACTTCAAGGCTTCGGAAAACCCGTTCATAGAAAATTCCCTTTCCGTTTCACTATTATCCCCACTACCATCCCGTAGAGTTAGTTGGCAACACACCGGTTCTCATGACTGGCACCTATTATGCGGGAGGGGAGGGTAGAGTCAACCCCGAAAACCCAAGGCGGGCGATTTTTTCTAGCGAGGCAGCATGCGTGGAGGTGGTCCGAGGCGCGGGCGTCTCCTTGCGCAGCGACGCACGCCTCGCCGAAGGCCAGCGTCATCTTTCGCAGCTTGGATACGCTCACGCGCATGCAAGAGGAAATCGCGCTTTTCTCTAAAAAACCGGTCGTCAGACTTCAACAGGGAAAAATCGCACCCCTTTCAAGCTCTTCCGGTTTCGCCGTGTGAATACTGATTGGTTATTGGTGCTAAAATGTGAAGTGCAAGCATCAACTAAGGGAGTCGTCGAAGCGTCAATTCAGAATCATAACCATTTCGTGAGAAACGTCTTTTTCACATTCTGACTCCTGACTCCTGACTCCAACTGCTTAGTCGATCCCGTTACGTTGTCGATTATGCGCTGCCGCGAAATTGCCCTTGACCGACATACGGTGAACGGCAATAATACGCCGCTGTCATATGACAACAAGTAAAGAGGTGCAGAAAATGAAAATCCAATCTAAATCCAAAATCAATAAACCGGCGGCTCCCGTAAAATCATCGCTCAAGATCAAAACCGCCAAAACTGCAGTAAAAAAGGCCGTTAAGAAGCTTACCGTTAAAACAGTCCGTGTCAACTTCAGTGTGCGGGCCGAAACGGGCAGCCGGGTATTCCTTGCCGGTAGCTTCAACAACTGGGATCCGACATCCAAGGAGATGTCTGACAGAAACGGAGACGGAATATACGCAACCACCATCTCGCTCGCCCCAGGCTCATACCAGTACAAATACGTGATCGACGGCACCTGGTGCGCTGATCCTGAATGCGCGGACTGGGTGCAAAACGAGCACGGCACGCTCAACAGCGTAAAGCTGGTCCCGTGACCACACCGGCCTCCTGAAACGGCACAAGGGAAATGGCCACATGCCAAAGCACCTGCCACACATGGCTTTAACTTCAGGGGATGCTGCCGGCATAGGCCCTGAGCTTGCGCTCAGGGCCATGTCGAACCCTGATGTGGCGTCATTGTGCCGGCTGCTGGTGTACGGCAATCTGGCGCTGATGCGGCGGGTGGCCGAATCGTCCGGCTTAAGGCTGCCGCCGGACTTAACCGTAATACCTGGCACGAAGTGGCCGTCTGAACATTTGCCCGCCACTGGCCCGATCCTGATAGACACCACATTTGAGGAATCCGCGAGCTTGCGACCGGGTATGGTCAATCCGGCCTGCGGCGCGCTCGCCTTCGCCTGGATCAGCATGGCCGTGCGCGATATACGCGCCGGCCTAGCCGACGCTTTGGTTACCGCTCCGATCAACAAGGAGGCGCTACATGATGCGGGCATCCCTTTCCCCGGCCACACTGAAATGCTCGCCAGCCTGACCGGCAGCCCCGAAGCCCCCTGCATGGCTTTTTACTCTCCGGAGCTTTTTGTCAGTCTGGCCACAATACACACACCTATCGCAAAGGTACCCGCACTGCTTGACGCCGCCGCACTCGCGCGTGTGATAAGCCTAACCGAAGAGACCTGCGAGCGTTTACGCGGCCGCCGCCCACGCATCGGAGTGCTCGCGCTGAATCCTCACGCCGGCGAGAACGGACTTTTCGGATCCGAAGAGCAGGAAGCCATAATGCCAGCGATTCGCGCCGCGCAAATTGCAGGCATTAACGCCGAGGGGCCGCTTGTGCCTGACACGGCCTTCACATGGCTGTGCTCCGATAAACCGGCTCCGTTTGACGCCTACGTGGCGATGTATCACGATCAGGGGCTAATCCCCTTCAAGATGAGGGCTTTCGACACTGGAGTCAATGTTACTCTGGGACTGCCCATTATCCGCACCTCGCCTGACCATGGCACCGCATTTGATCTGGCGTGGCAAGGCAAGGCCTCCCCCGCCAGCCTTTACGGTGCCATCAAACTGGCTGCTAGACTCGTGAAATCGCGCTAAACACACAAGTGCCTGTTACTTCTTAAGGCGCATCCACGACGCGAGTTTCACTGAACGCGCCTCTGTGGACTGAATCTCTTTCGGCGAAGCCACCCGGTATTGCTTTTCCAGATTATCGATACGTGTCAACAACGCCCGCTGGTTTGACCGGAACTGCTCTCGCTCAGCCTCACGCGCCCTGCGTTCCTCCGACAGGTCTGCCTCGCGCCTCTGCAACAACTCCTGCGCTTCATTAAATTCCTGCGCGTTCTTCTCAAGCACGGCCGTCTGCGACTTGAGCCGATTTGAGTCTTTTTCAAGAAGCTCGATCTTCTCCTTGTAATCACGCTCCTTGGCCTCGGCAAACTTAATTTCACGTTGATAAGTGACGCGCAAATTCTCAAGCTCCGCCCGAAGGCGCGCTAACTGTGAATCCGAAGGCTGCTCGCGGCCGGTACGACGCGCCATCTCATTAAGACTTCCACCGACATGTTTAAGCAGTTCCTGGCGGCGATCCATAAGTTTTTGCTGACGTTGAAAACTCAACTCTTTAAGCCGTTCGATGTGCGACCGCTCCGACTCCATGATTTCAGACAATTCGCTGACTTCAGACTTAATCAATTCATATACCGCCGCCTGGTCGGCATAAAAACGAGCACGCTCTTCCGGAGATTGGGCGGAGTCTTTTTCGAGCAGCGCTATCTTTTCACAGTATTCAGTATCGCGCGCGTTCGCGTCATTGAGCAACTCCGCGTAGGACGCTTCGCTGACGGAAAGACGCTCCTCTGCAGCCTTCCGTCCTGCTTTGGCCGCCTCCAAAGCAGCGTCCAGCCGCTTTGACAGATCACGCTCTGCCTTCAATTCCCCTTCCAGACGTTTTACAACGCCTGACTTATCAGCCAGCGTCAGCTTAACGGATTTCAGTTCTTCCTCCAGCTCGGCCATCCGCTTCTTTAAAGCATCCGCTTCATCGGTCATCGACTCCAAGCGGCGTTCAAAGGCATTGAACGCCTCTCCCAACGCTTTCTCGGACTCGGACAGTTTGGATCTCAAAGCTTCGGTCTCACGCCGCAACGCATCTTCCCGCATCTCTTTCTCGCGCTGCGCCTCATCAACCGCCTCTTGCCGTACCACAACCGCCATCTTGGCGGCTTCCTCGATAGTCTCTTTATCCCGACGCTCGGCGGCCTCGTCCAGCAGAATCAAGCGATTGTTGGCTTCCTCGCACTGTTGTTCCAGCTTTTTGATCTGCAGGCGCAGAGAATCCTGTTTGCGCTCGTTCGCACGCGCGTCCTTCTCCGCAGCGCGTTTGATGCTGTCCCGCTGCTCTTCCGCCTCTTTAAGCAAAGCGGCCAGAACATCGCGCTCCTGCTGAATCACCTCGATCGCGTCCGCATCCGACAATTTAGTCAGACGCGCCCTCTGGTCATTTACCATCGACTCCAGTTCCCTGATGCGGCGCCGCAGAATGTCTTCCGGCATGACCGCCTCACGCTGATGGGGCTTATCATCCTTCGCCGCGGACTGCTCCGCCGACAAATCCTCGTCGCCGGACTCCACAATCCGTGACCCTTCCGGCACCTTGCCGCTTTTGAGCAACGCCTCGGCTGCCAGACGGTTCAGTGGCCCACGCAACTCACCCTCGGTGTCGTCCACAAACCAACGCATACCCAGAAAACCTACGCCGACCGCCGGTTCCCACTTCTTCCGGTCTATAGAAACCTCGTGGCCAGGCAGAATCCGGCCTTGCTCCGCCCACAAGACAAGTCCTTGTGTCGAAACCGGGCCGAAGACCGTTTCTCCGTTGATCCGCAGAAACCACTGCCGGTTGTCTTCTTGATTTTCAGACATAATTTTCCATACCCGTTCGCATTTTAATGACCGCCCGTCAAAAGTTCTTCTTGAAAATACTATTTCTTATTCTTAGAAAAAAACATTTTTGCCCCCGCGCCCAACATCTCCAGCTCCCGGCGAGCCTGCGCCTCAAGCGCAGACATGGAAAGCCCTGTCGCCGTCTTGGCACCCGACGCGGTCTCTGTAGCTGAACCACGGTTGCGCGACTTCTCAGTTGCCCCTGTTTCCGGCGGCAATACATCCGCTTCCTCTACAAATCTTTCATGCTTTTTCACACGCGGCGAAACTTCGGCAACATCCAGCGGCTCAGCATCAATATACTCCACGGTGCGCCCTCTGGCGCCAAACCCCGCCGCGCCCGACGCCTCACCGCCGGGCATTCCGTCGTCAACACTCATGCCGGCCTCACGCGCAACAGTCAGATCTTGCTCAAGCTCCGTGATCCGGTCGTTCATTTCCGCCAGCCGCTCCTTTGCACACCTTGCGTCCTCAAGAGCCGCCATCTCGTGTTTTTCAAATCCGCTTCGCTCTTCCGACCGCAAACGGGACTGGACCTCGACCTCCGCCTGCAACTTATCCGCCCTTGCGCCAACCGATGCCAACTCCCGACGCAACTGACTCAACTCGTCCTCGAGTGCCGCTGCCCGGGCCGCATCCAGACGTCGTTGCTCTTGCGCCTGCTCCGTCTGCTCCCGCAAAAGCCTTCTGGCTTCTCCAGCCGCAGTTTCGCTTTTCTCCACTTGCAGATGCGCCTGTTCTTTGATCTCTGCGATCTCAAGCCGCGCTTTTTCGGTTGTCTCCGACAACTGCCGACGCAAAGTGCCGATCTCGGCCGCGCGCTGCTCCAGCCGTTCGCGCACCTGCCGGATCCGCTGTTCCTGCTCCGCGCCCAGTTCACGCAACTGACTCGTCAACTCGCGCAGCCCCGCCAGTTCTTCTGCCGCTGCCTGTACCTCAACCGAATCTAGTGGCGTCCGCCGGAACAGAGCCGCAGCAGCATTGACCGAACCATCCGCCATCAGTTCCCGTAAAGCACCGCCGTGTATCGGACCATAGAAACTGCCGGGAGACAGAGCCGCCACCCAATCCATCTCCATCTCAGGCACGGAACATGCCAAACGCCAGTTGATCCCGTCGCACGAAATCTCGTTAAGCGGCCCTATGCGACCGTCACGCGCCCATTCTTGCAAAGTAGCGAAAGCTGCAGGACCGAAGCGCCTGCCGTGCTCATTACGGACGAACCAGCATTTCACGTTGCCGCTGACATCATCTTTGGATGGTGCTGTCACCAAAAGGTAGCCCTTAAAACAGAATTTACCACAAGTTGTATCAATGTTATTAAAGTTACGTTTATTACTCAATGCCAATCATTTTGGGGTGTGTTTCACAATAGTTGAAATGCCCCGAGGATTCAGGGGCCAGCCACGCACTACCTTTCTGAAAATCCCCGGTCCCTGCCATCCCCTAAAAGCGAAGCGGGTGTGGGCCAGGGCGCACTTT
>CAZKZI010000142.1:0-8135 GCA_964557205.1 uncultured Lentisphaeraceae bacterium | reverse complement strand
CGGGTAAAATGTTACAATAAAAGGCGTGATAAAAATAGTTTCGTTTTTTTTGGGGACGTATTTCTTTTTCGTGGTTGGGGGATCGCTTGCGGATAGCGTGGAATGGTTGAGGCGGCTGGATGCGCCTGATCGTGAATCGTTGGCTGCCATGAATCTGCTGGCCGACAAGAAGGGGGAGATACGGATCAGGCTGCGTGATCCTGAAAACGGCAACGGCATGGATATCAGCGTCAACGGATCCGGCACGCGCTGTCGGTTCTTTCCTGATGATTTTTTTTCTGACGAGTTGAAAAAGCGCGCCTCGGCATTTCCTTGTCCTCCGGTTAATGGCGGTCTCCTCTGGTTTGTTATCAAGCGATCCGCAGACGTTTTGGTGGCCTATATCGACGAGCAACCGGTGCTTAGGATGCCGGAATTGTGGTCTGGCGGTATGGAGCTTCTACATGCTGCCGGCAATGCTCCGGGCGAGGAAGAAAAGGACGATTACACGCAACGGCTAGGCAGTTTTAAGTTTGAGGATAATTTTCTAGTGCCGGCCGGTTCGGAGTTCCCTCCGACTTGGGAAATAATGTCCGGCATCTGGAAACTGCATTCCGTAACTGGATCGGTCAGCGGCTCTTCCGGCGGTTACCATCTTGCACGTCAGCCCAGGCCAGAGAAGAGCCCGAACTTTTATATCTTGGAGGGCGGTGGTACCAACGCTGTAGTTCTGGCCGGAGAACCTTTCTACAGCCGTTACGTCTTGCGGGCGGCGGTGCAGCACAACAGCGGGACCAACGGTCTGGTTTTCATGGCCGGAGAATACGGAGGTTATTTCGCGTTCACCACACGCACGGACCCTGCCACTGGCCGCTTGAATCTTGACTTGTGGCGCCAGCCGTGTCATGACAACGCGCCCGTCGAATTTCTGAATACGGTTGAGACAGAGCTGCCTGCCGGTCAGTGGCTTTTGCTGGAAGTGCAACTTTATGACGATCGTATCATATGTCGCGCTGACAATATCGAGGTGATACGCCGAAAAATGCTTTTGCCCCCGGGCGGACGCTTCGGTCTTTTTTCCAACATGCCCGAGGGGGATACCACCCGTTTCGACGATGTGCTGGCTGAAAGTCACAAAGACCGTCTTTTCGACGCGCCTGAAGATGTGGCGTTCGCGACGCGGCGTCAGACGCCGGGCATGGCCTCGCTGATGCGGCAGGGCATTACATGGGTATATTTCCCGCCAGTTGAAGGCTCGACCAACTTATGGGAGTACGGATCGCCCACTGACGGAGCTTTACGGCAGGAAACACTGTTTGTCGCCACGTCCGACGACTTCCTATGCGGCTTGACCACGGCTTCCAGTGATTCCGACAACAATCATTACAGGTTTACATGTCAGCAGCTAGGAGGCTTCCGTAACTACCTGCTCGAATACATTACCCCGACCAACACGACGTTGCTCGACACCTGCACAGCGGCTTTCAGCAGCAATCGGGTGACGCTGGCCATAGACTCGCTGCGACAGCACGAGCTGAGGTGCTATGTCGAAGGCAGGATGGTTTGCTTTGACCGGCCATCGTCGGTGCAGGCCGGCGGCCTGCAGGGCGTGTTCGCGGCGGCGCCGGGCGATATGTTCTTCACGGCACCGGATGTGCAGTCACGGGATCTTGTTCTCAGCGAGCGATTTGAAAAAAACCCGCTTTATGTTAACGATCCTTACATGCGGCACTGGGCTTCGCCCGAAGGGCAGTGGGTGACTTTCAAGGATGGGATGACATGGTTCAAAGGCGATATAACCGGACCTGTCAAGGTGCGGCTGCCTGTCGTAAACGGCATGGAGTTGCATCTGTGCGTGCCGGAGGTAGCTTCCAACGGAACATGCCGTGTCAGTGTCAGCGAGGATGTCATCAGTGTGTTCACCCCGGATTCGGGAACGAACGCTGCTTTTACTGTGCCCGCTTCCGATGTTCCCGAAATCGCGATAGATAAGGAAAAGGTCAGGCTGTTCACGCTTGGGGTTGACGGACTCGTTGTTTGGCTGGGAGGCGACGACACGCTGCTGGCAAAGGCCCATTTGTCGGAGCCGCTCTCGGGTCGCAAGATGCGTATCGCGGGCATGACCATCGGGAACCTCAGCCGGACCCTGGTAAAGCGTGATAATGTTTTTGACACACTTTTCACAGAGTCGCTCTTCAACTGGACGATCAACGGCGGGTGCTGGGAGGTGATAAACCGTTTTTATTGCGAACCGACATGGTCGCACATGAACGGAGAGAGTGCCGACTCGCTGGCGGCCCTGTGGTCTAAATATGTTTTCAGCGGTGACTTCTGTATTGAGTTTTATGCCGGCATGCGGATGGGTTGGTATGCGCGTCCCGGAGATTTAAACCTTACGGTCATGAGCCGGTCCAACTCTGCCTGCGACGGCTACACCGCCATCGCAACCGGATGGGATCCGGATCATTCACAACTATATTCTCGGCTGTTGCGAAACGGTGAGATCATGGATATCTCCACCAAATATCTTGTGCCGCGTTCTCGGGCAGGATTGTCGCGGCAAGGATATCAGCCGCTAGTGGCTGCCGGTCGCGACATTCACGGCGCCTGGTACGGCATGCACCTGCGGCGCGTAGGTAATCGCATCCAGTATATTTATGACAACGAGGAAGTTTTCGATGTGGTTGACCCTGAACCACTACAGGAGGGTTCTTTGGGCATATGGACCTATCGGAACTCGATGATGGTGGCTCGCATCAAAATTTCGGCGGAATCAATCAAGCCCCGTCCGTTCGTCTTTAAGGCGGTGCCGGCCGGAAGCACTTCCGGCAAACCGGCTGAGCTGGCAGTTGACTACGGTTTACGAGTCAATGGACGTGTCGCGCAACCGCTGTCACCTGCTTACTGGCATGCCTTCGATACGGTCAGCCACCCTAATGTCCGTTTCCGGAATCTGGGCACCAACCGACCGGAAATGCACGTAACTTCGCTTTTGGGCGGCGGAACTTTTCTGGTGCGTTGCGACCTGCCGCCTGCTAAGCCCGACAAGCTGCTGGGCTGGCGTTTTGATATCGCGCGGCATCCGCAGGCACTGGTGAATTTCGAGTTCTCCACCGTTAAAGATGACGGCAAGGGCGGTTTCACAACGCTACAGGGCTGGACCTACGTGTTGTCCGGAACGGACGAGAAGCGCGGCGAGCGTAAGATTGTCGGTATGATGGAAGAGGTTCCGCCTACCGCCGACGGGCAGGACACGGTTTGGACGCCGGTGGAGATATGGGTGCCCGCCGAGATCATACGCGCCAACCAGGCAGTGCGGATCGAGGGGTTCGGCAATCTTCAGCCTAGCGATGTTCAGCAAGGGCTGCTTGGCAATCCGCCGCACGCGTGGTATGCCATACGCGGCTTCCGCGAGATCCACCGCGGCGTGCCGGCTTTGACCGGAGCACCCGAAAAGCGGGCGGAGGTCACCGCGCTGGCAGAAGTCGTGAACGGCCTGCCCCCCGGCGAGTTGCAGATGGTGGAAGTGGCTGAATCGCTTGACCCGCGCAAGCCTGTTATCGAATGGGCTGTGCCGGAGTTGGCCAATTTCGGTCTGCGTGCAGTGGCGGATTCAGCCATTCCGGGATCGATTATGATCACGCCTGTGCATTCGTGGCCGTCGCCGATGCTGCCACCCCAAGAGGTGTATGCCGACGCCCAGCCTGCGCCTTTTACGGTGGAAGGTAACAGCATAAGGGTGCTTGTGCCCTTTGAGACGCTGCAGCCGAGACGCATGACGCTGGCGCTCAAACTTTCTGACGGACGGTTTTTCAGGCAGGTGGTTCCGATGCGAACCGACGAAGAGCTTAACCATCCGCCTGTCCTGCTGGGACTCGAAATGCCGCAGGGCGGCATCCAGACTTTCGAGGCGCGGCCGGGTGACCCCAAGTCTTTCCAGTCAAAGGCGGTCGCTTCGATCGACTATACCGACCCTGTCCGCGGCGGCATACTGAAGTTCGAGAACGCCGGTGTGTACGGACGCCGCCTTGCTGGTATCTTGGTGCGGGATTTCGATATGACTGCCACGCCCTTGTTGCAATTCCGTTACAAGGGCGATCCGATGGCAATCGTCTCTCTGGAGCACGGTTCAGGCGGCACTTTCGCGTTCTCCGAGGTTTCTGGCACGCATGTGCGTTTCACAGGCGGCAAGACGGCGGCGATGGACGGCAAGTGGCGTGTCTGGACCGGCATACCATCTGACAGTAGCGGTAAACTGCCTTTGGCGCAGCGCGTCTCTTTGCGGGTCGCGCATGTGCGCGTCGCGTCGCGCTCAGACCGTGATCAGACTGGGCTTCACAGCGTGCTCTGTTTCGATGATGTCGCCTGCGGCCCGGCAACTGGGCCTAACCGGCCGTTCGCGTTCAAGGCCGACTATGCCGATCCAGACGGCGTGGCAGAGGTTGTATATGCCATCATGCAGGGGTCGGATGCTTTTGACAACCGTGAACCGGCGGAACAGCAGTCTCTTAAATGGATGCCCGCTAAAAACGGCGTGGTCATGGAGCCCGATCTCTCACATGTTACAGACGGGATACATCATCTGTTGGTCAAGGCTCGCGACAACCGCTCCCTGTGGTCGCAGCCTGCGGATATACCGTTCATGCTGGATCGAACTCCGCCCAAGGTTAGTCATGCTGTCAAAGCGGTCGACAATTATAACGGAAGCTGTGTGACGCTGACCATGTCTGACCCGGTCTCACCGCCGGTGCTCAACACGCTGCGCTTTACCTGTTTGGGTGAGCCGCTTGACCTGGCTTCAGATAACGGGTTCAGCGCCATAGGTCATGGAACGATAACCTTTGAGCTGGACTGGGTTTGGCTTTTGCGAAAGCAGTTGCTGTCGGCCAAACACGGCGATGTTCTACCTATTACGGTGTCCGGCATAACCGACGCGGCCGGCAATGCCGTGCCGCCTTACAGAATCGACCTTTCCGTCGACATCAATTCCGACACGCGCCCGCCCACGGTGATGCCGTTCAAGATTACGCCGAACATCCTTTTTCTTGAACCTTCTGTCACACAACTGAAACCGTTTTTCAGTGAATCCCGCAATGTTAAAGCCTCCACGGTGATGACAGACGGAGGCAACGTGCTGGATGTGGTGCCGGGCGCTGATGGGGCACCCATGATACGCAGAGCTTTGTCGCCGGTTTGGGATCCGGACAAGTTCCCGTGGCTGGCTATTTCATTCCGGACTTTTAATATTCCTGACGGCAAACGTCCATTCAATATAGCGTTCAATACCGGCCCGCGCCGACCGCGCGGCATAAAAGACGCCCACACTTTGAATCTCAGTTCCACTGATCATCTGGCCTACGTCACCGGCGATGCGAGTTGCAGCACGGGTGTCTGGCACGACATCATCATCAATGTGCGTGATTTCTTGCGTCATGAGACGGAAGAGGGCAAAGACACGCCGGATCTCACTTACCTGTCGTTTTTCTTCACTGGCAAAGCGCGGAATGGAAACGTGCAATTGCGATCCATCGCGATCCTCGCTCCATGGGAATCTGATCATCTTATACCGATCAGGGCATACGATCTCAGCTCTATCAAAGGTCTGGTCTGGCCCGGTGGTGAAAGCGCTGTGACCGGAATCAGACCAGCCAATCTCCCGCTGCCTGCTGAAGACCCCAACTGGTTCCGCTTCCGGATCAGCGATCGCCGCGGCAATCTGACGGACACTTGGATGATCCCGGTGCCGCCCGGCAGCGTGAACAGCAAACCGAACTTGTCCGGCTTCGAGGCTGTGGAGTTTTAATTATGACACGTATAACCATACCGCAATTGGATGCCAACATCATTGAGGTCACGCTCACCAGATGGCGCATGCAGGTCGGTGACGCCGTGGCCTCCGGTGAAATTGTGGCCGAGTTGACCACTGACAAGGCGCTTTATGAGCTTGAGGCACCTGCCTCGGGAATTTTGCTGGAGGTTTTGGCCGCGAAAAAAAGTATCGTGCCGACCGGATACATAATCGGTTTGATCGGGGCGGAAGGTGAGAGCGACCCGGATGCCGCCGTGGCCAATGATCAGCTAACCGCCAAATACCGTGGCGCAGGCTCGGTTGTCGCTGCGCCCGCCAAAGAACGCGCGCCCCGTATACGCGCCACGCCGCGCGTCCGGCGTCTGGCGCAGGAACATGGCATTGATCTGGCTAAAGTGCAGGCGGAAAGCGGCGCCGAGGTGATCGATGAGCAGGTGCTTGCCCCGTACCTGAAGGCCAAGGAGTGAGCAGAGACCGGCGGGAAAATTAGCCACAAAGAACATAAAGAAAGAGGGAAGAGTGGGGGCAGTGCGCGGAAAAGTTTTAACGCAGAGGCGCAGAGACGCAGAGGTTTTTTAGGGAGCAGTGCGAGGCGTAGCCGAAAAGATAAGACGGCTCCATTCAACACATTTTATCCCTCATGCGGCAAGAATACGCTTGTCCGCAAACCGCAACCGTCATACACTTGACGCACGAGGGATAAAACGCTATTCGTTCGTCGCAAGAAGAGAATCAACATATGACAACCATGATAAAAATGACTCCAAGACATACTCCATACATCCTTGCACTTTTCCTGGTTCTGCATGTGTATGCACAACCAGAGCTTTCCAGTGGCAAGGCTCAATTGAGCAAAGAGCAGGTCAATACAGCTGTTCGGCCGATATAAAAATGAATAAACCACAGATCATTGTTGGGCAACGGAGGAACAGAATGCTCAAGCGCGTCATTCCATACTTGCTCATGACACTGGTTGTTGCGACCACCGCCTGCGCTCAGACAACGGCAACTGAACCGCAAGCGCATTTCAAGCGTGTCTTCTGCTGGGGCAGGCTAAGCGACGAGGAGACGGCGAGAAGATTCAGCGAGATCGGTGTCACGGATATACGGGTTTTCACCACAGAAGAGCTCGCCCTGGCCCAGGAATACGGCATGACCCCTTACTGCGGCACATTCACCCCCCGCGGGCCGCATGGGCAGGTGATGAGTCCCGAAGAGGAGAAGCACTTTGTCTACATTAACGGTCTTGATCTCAAGGATATGAACCCGGCCGAGCGGAAAGCCGAGATCGACAAGCGCAGGCTGGAGATGCAACACCGGTATGGAGGCGAACCCGTCACCGCGCTCGACACGATCAGCAGCGCGCGCATCCGGTGTTTCAGCAGTGATGTGGACCATGCTCTCTCCAAGAAGGCCATCGATGCCATCTGCTCGCGCGTGGACGGTGTGCAGGGCATCTTCTTTGACTATGTCGGTTACTCCAACTTCAATGGGTGTTACTGTGAGAAGTGCCTTACCGCGTACAAGGCGCATCTGGCGGAAAAGGGCCTGTCGGATACCGAGGAAAACAGAAACGAATTCAATCGGGACCGTCTGGTCACCTACTGCAACGATATGATTGACTACGTGAAGAGCCAACATCCCGATTTCAAGGTGGTTATTCACGTATACCCCGTCTTTCTGCCGGACGCGCTCTACGGGAACAGACTGAAGGCCGATTTCTGTGGTCAGACTGTTGCTTGGTATTTCCCGTGGGATGTGGAGAAGATAGCTCAATACACCAGAATCACTGTGATGGAGCAGAACAAGCACTTCAAGGGCGTATGCGGCGTCCCGTTTGTCGGACTCAACCGGAAGCCGGGGAGTCTCTGGGTCAAAGACGCCGCGACGCTCGGAAGAGAACTTAAGACGATCCTCGCCGCCGGAGGAGACACGCTGATGGTGTGCAACGGCCATGATATGATCGAGCCAGGAATCGATGAGGTGTTCAGTACCTATTGCGGGGGAGGGATTGACACTCAGAGAGGTCAGTCAGGCAAGAAGTGAGCGCCATCCTCTGCCGATCGGGATAGGGACGCCCCTTGCGGCTCGCCTTCCCCTCGCGGGGCGTCGGGCGGATCTCCCGGGGTGTTCCCTGCCGCTTCCACGCGTAACCGTCGGATCTGCGTGATGCGCTTTGATAACTGGAGGACGTCGGGTTGTGTTGCACCCTCGTCCCGCGTTTTCGCCTCCGGCCTTCTCTCTGCTTCCCTGGGGATACAGTTGCCTTCGGCTACCCTTCGGCGTTATCTGCACGGTTTTTTCTTTTGGAATCACAAATGCCCCATTAACATGCGAAAAGCCAGTT
>CAZKZI010000141.1:0-8289 GCA_964557205.1 uncultured Lentisphaeraceae bacterium | reverse complement strand
CCGAGACCGTCGGCTCGGTAACCGCCAACACTTTAGAGGCGCCGGTAACCGATGCGATCACCGGACAGCCGATACCCGGCGGACCGTCAGTGATAATTAGAGGCAATCCCTTGGCTTCCGCGACACGGCGCGCCTCTTGCCTGACCGTCGCCACCAGTTTGCCGGAATTTTCGGCCGCCGCATGCAGGCAAGCGTGAACCATCGGCCCGCAACGTGTCTCCGATAGCATCCATTCACCACAGAGCCGCTCCGGGAACGCGATCGTTTTAGCAGGACAGAACCTTACGCACACCCCGCAGCCTTCGCACGCGACAGGGTCGATCTCGTAGATCTCTTTGCCGAAAGGACGTTTGACATAACGCGGCGCATCAAAACGGCATAGCTCCGCGCAGATTCCGCAGCCGGTGCAGCCCTCTTTTTGTATCACGGCCTCGCGGCCACTCTTGAACTCGTGGCTAGCGATAACTTTAGGCGTCATTACCAGATGCAGGTCGGCCGCGTCCACGTCGCAGTCCGCCAGCACCATCCGGCCCGCCGCCAGCGCGGCAAAAGATGCGGCCACGCTGGTCTTGCCCGTGCCGCCCTTACCGCTGATCACCACTAACTCTTGAATCACTGTTTCCATACAGTCCGACTTTCTTTCTACCGCACCGCTTCATAAAAAAGGGCGTTGTTTTTCCTGACCGCCTGCACCTTGCCCTGCGCTGCGAGCGGCTGGAGACGTTTCAGCACTTCGTTCGGCAACAGCGACAGCCCCGCAGCAATCCCCTGGACGGTACATGGCCGCCGGTTCAACAGCGCAATTATCGCGCCGTCCGTCTCCACATTGACAGCCGCGCATGTTTCCATGGCCGGTGCATAATCGCCAATGCTTTCAACCCCGCCCGCAAAATAACCGGCTAACTCACACATCTGCTCTTTTGCAAGCGGACAGGCAAAATCCTCGGCGGGAGGACGGACGACGGTGTTCAACTGTACAGCCGAGATCCCGCACGCCCTGACACATTCGGCAATTTTTTTTACCTCTCCGGGTAGGCCGGTGACACCGGCCAACAGCATCACCTCCAGCCACACCTCTCCTTTGAAAGTTTGCACGAACTTGCCAAGCCCAGTCACCATCCTGTCGAATGACAAATCATTGCAGGGCCGATTAACATATCTGAACAAAAATTCGTCACCTGCATCCAGCGAGGGGATCACCACGTCCGCCGCATTCAGAGCCGCCATAACCTCGTCCTGCCACAATAGGGAACCGTTTGTCAACACCGCCACCGGGATATCGGTCATGCTTTTGATTCCCTCGACGGCCAGGCCGATCTCGGCGTTCAACGTAGGCTCGCCGGAGCCCGCAAGCGTGATATAGTCCGGCCGATCCGGTTCCTTAAGCTTGCGCTCAAGCTCGGCAAGCACTTTATCGGACGAAATATAAGCTTTGCGCACCATTGTTTTTTCCGTCGTCCGTCCCAACTGACAATAAACACAGTCGTAATTGCAGACTTTGAACGGCACAAGGTCTATACCCAGCGACCGCCCAAGGCGGCGCGACGGAACGGGGCCGTACAGATGGTGATAAGCGCGGTCGTTCATCTTTGCCTCCGCGACTGCTTCGCAACTTCATAGCACTCTCTGATCGTGTCGAAAAGGGTCTTGAATATCGCATGGTATTCCGGTAGCGCGTCCACCATAAGCTCACCCCGCGAGTAGGCTTCCGCAATACGGCGGTCGTCCGGGATTTCCGCCAGGACAGGGATGTCGGCCTCACGGCAATATACGATCACGCGATCGTCACCGCTGTCGGCACGGTTGATCACCACACCGAACGGGATGTCCAGTTCTTCCACGACCGCCACAGCCAGTTTCAGGTCATTCAGACCGAAAGGCGTCGGCTCGGTCACCAGCACCACATAGTCGGTCTCGCGCAACGTGGCGACCACCGGGCACGAGGTTCCGGGCGGCGCGTCGAGAATAGCGTCGCCCTTCTTGGGAATCTTGGTTTTAACCGCGTGTATCAGAGGCGGCGCCATGACCACGCCCACGTCGAGCCGCCCCTGTACCAGTGTCACACCGTTGACACGCATGGTCTCCACCACACCCACACGCTTGGGCACCTCATGGATCGCGCCTTGCGGGCAGACCCGCGTGCAACCGCCGCAACCGTGACATAATTCAGGGAAGATCAACACGCGCTTGGCCAGTACAGCCAGTGCCTTGTACTCGCAAAAGCGGGAGCACTCACCGCAGCCGTCGCAAAGCGCTTCGTCCACCTCCGGCACGAGAATTGAGATCTCCTCAGGCTTCCCCTCGATCTCGCCTTTGAGAAAGAGATGGACGTTCGGCTCCTCCACATCGCAGTCCAACAGCGTTACATCGCCCTGAACGCGCGCCAGATTAGCCGAAACAGTCGTCTTGCCGGTTCCGCCTTTTCCAGATGCCACCGCGATAATCATTGCGTCTCCTTACCGGTTGTCTCGCCCTGCAGCCACACCAAAGCCTGTGTGCCAAGCGCCAGATCCACGCGCTCGGCAATCACCGGGCACTTTACTTTAAACAAAAAACAGATGTCTCGCGAAGCTTCACTCAGCGTCTCGAAATTACCCTGACCTTTGGAGATGACCAAATCTGCCTGGTCGAAGTATTTGCGGAACTCCGGACTGCACTCGGCCAACAGCGTACCCGGCACATCAGACCCATTTGAGATCACCTCTACCATTTCATGCAGTCCCGCCGTCTGGGCATCCGCCAGCGTGGCATCGTTTATTACCGGCGCGCCGCGCACCGCCACGGTGACACGTTCAGAACCCAATGCCTCAATCAACAGCCTGTCGAGTACAATCTCTCCGGCATTGTCCGCCAAATATAAAATGGTCCGCGCGTTGTCCGCACGTCGCCGCAGAGCCGCGACATCCCCCGAAAAGCGCTCTTGCTCCACATGCCGGATAGATGTTATCACCTCGTCGGCAGTGAGATCGCTCTTAGGTCCGAGATCGATCAAGTTGCCGGCAATGGCCAAACGCACTGCCAACGTAAACGGGTCATCCGATGTAGCCAAACATTTACGCAGTTCAGGGAGAAGGCTCAACGCCAAAACATTGTCATGCGCCTTGGCTTCGGCATACGGATCGTCTATCCCTGTCAGGTTGCGCAGATAGCGATGCAGGCGTTGTGCCATTACAGGCGGAGATTCGCTGAGATCGGCGACGCGGATCCACTCCGCCACCTGCCGCACGACTTGCTCATGAAAAGCGGTGTCGTCCGATACACGACGGACCGCGTCCAGTGTCTGTCGGAATATGCAAGGTAGGCAATCAAGACAAGTGTTCATGCTGGTTACGCCCAGTGTCCTTCCACGTCAGCCGACTTCAATTCTGTCAAAGAGCCAGCTTGATATTGCGCCAGGGCCTCTGACACTGTCGCCACATTTGAAGTATACGCCTTGATGCCTGCCGCCAACAAGACGCGGAAAGCCTTGGGGCCGCAATGTCCCGAGACCAGCGCCTGAGCGCCAGAGGTCGCTACGTTCTGAGCCGACTGTATGCCAGCACCCTGCGCGGCGTTAAGATTCTGCGTGTTATCGATCATAGTGAAGTTCTTAGTCTCGGTATCGTATACCAGAAACTTCGCGGCGCGTCCGAACCGCGTGTCCAGCGGCGCGTTGAGATCGCTACCTGATGTTGAAAATGCAATTTTCATAGTTGTCAGCCCTTTACCAATCAAACAGATTCTTAACCGCAAATCTCCGCGAATGTGAGCGAACATGCGCTTTATTGAGTGTGCCGTTTCGGCACATCAATATCCGCGAAGATTAACGATTAAGTTTTTGCCAGTTAACCTTCCCCGCCGTTGTTCTCTAACTGCTCCAGCCGCTGCTGGATACTGTCAAGTTGCGCGCGGAGCGCTTCGGCTTGACCGGACAATGCTTGTTTTTCATCCACGACACCAGCCGTAGCCGCACCGTTGAAACGCGCCCAGCCCGGCTGGCCTGTTGCGAAAAACATGTTTCTGAAACCGCGGCCGAAACCTCCGCCGCCCATACCGCCACGTCCACGACCGAAGCCGCCGCCGAAGCGTCCGCCCGCCGAGTTAGCATACCCCGGCACACCATATCCCGCGCAGTATCCGGCTGCGCGTCCTGTCATCGGCCCCGCTCCAAGGGGTCCTGTTCCGTTTCCACCAGGCATATTGTGCCTCCTTTTCTTGTTTTGTTTGTTTCCGGCGATCTCTTGCGAGAATCGCCACTGTTACACTGTAAATCACGGCCACACGCCTTCAACGTTCCCACCGACATCTTTCTGTCATGGCCCGCGCACCGGGGACACGCCGGTTTGGCGGGCCTCCTCTAAAGCGGCAGACACACGCACCACAAATTCCGACAAGGCCTTATCTACCTCCTCATCCGTCGCCCCCGGCTTATCTTTCCGCGGGGTAAGCAACGAGACACCCGGCACACTTCTGACCCGCGCCTCTGCAAAAGCCTTTTCCGCAACCTGCAGAGTCTTTTTCCCCTTGTCCTTGGGATACCACGCGGGCACCAGTGCCGACGCGATCAACCGGGGGTTGTGAAGAACCGCCTCCTTGAGCTTCGGATAAATCGCGGCCAATTGCTCCGGCTGTTTGCTGTAGTGCGAGGGTCCGGCGAAAATTACCAAATCCGCCTGCGGCCGCTTGCCGTCGGGAGATGCCTTAAGCACGTCTAGATTTTTTTTACATTCCGTCCATTGAACCACGCTTACTGTTATCTTGCCGGCAAGTTTTTCGGAAAGCACCCGCGTCAGCGAATAGGTGTTGGGAGCCTGTGTCGTCGCATGCGTAATGGCGTCCGTGCCCTTAGGTTTTTCTCCGCCCGGTAAATATCCGGCTCCTTGTATCACAACAGCATGATAGTTAGCATGTTGCCCGGCTTGTGAAAAAGCTGCCCATACACACAGCACCGCCAACCCCGCCATAAGCAGAAACGCCCGGCTGCAAACCCGCTTGTTCATTGCCTTGTTCATTTTCTGTCTTCTCCAATGCGTTACTTAAAAAACATGCAAGAGCGGCTTGGTGGCCGATTACTTTTCCCGGGGCTTTCCCGCAAGCGCGCCCCGCCAAAATCACTCAATCTATCCTGTACGGTCCACGCCTCTCACGTCCGCCGACGCAACCGCGACGCCTGCGCCGTCGACCGCAACAACCCGGCATAGCGAATGCCGACCCGCGCAAAGTACCGTCTAGCGAAGCCTGTATGACTTGCCGCACCTCTCCGGCCACAAACGCTTCCGTCTGTATGCCCGCCGCGTTTATCATCGCCTGCAAGGGTCGCGAGACCGCGCCGCACACCAACTGTTCAACACCTTGTGACACCAGCCACGCGATATCCTCAAACGCGCTTCTGCCGACCATCTTATGCAGAGTCTCGCCGCTGATCTCACGACCGCGCACCTCGACAATCAGAATGTCTCGAGCCGTGTCAAAGACTGGCGCGATCCGTGTTCCCCAAATTGAATATGCTCTTTTCACGCCTTAAATATATGCAGAGCGTGTGCCAAATGAACAAAATGCCCTGCTTTATTATTTAACTTATTGTGCCAGAATAAGTTATGACTACCGGTATAAGAAACGCCAAAAAAATTAGAGTCGCTTAAATGCAATTGTCCCACAACCAGACAGTAGCCCTAATGCTATTATATTACTTTAACCCATCCAAACCCACACCGTCACGCTTCAAAAGTATGCTGGTTCTGTTTGTGGCAAGCTCGGCGTTATATGCGGTCAGGCGGCAAGCACAAAAGTCGGACCAGTCCGACAGGTCTGACTCGTCTGACTTGTCTGCCCCCTGAACCCTGCCCCCCCTCTCAGAACCCTTTTCGGACAGGGTCTAGTGTTTTAATGAACGGCTTATGCCACACCCTCATACTTTCGATGCCGCCGCTGATCTGGGTGTTGTTCACCAGGGTTCCGCCAAAGGTATATCCGGCACTGAAAAACAGCCGGTTGATGCCTGCAGAAACCGCACGGGCGATGGTATACGCGGTAAGCAATCCGTCTGCAGACAACTGTTTTTCCATAACACTTAACAACTGGCCTGCCAGACCTTTTGCTCTATAGGAAGGCAGCGTGGCAAAATCGGTCATTTCCACCGCCTTTGCCTGCTTGTCAATCTCGCCTGATGATAAAGCCACCAACTGACCGTTGTCCTCTATCAGAAAATAACGCACATTATCCCGCATCGTGTTCAGCAGGTATTCGGGCTGGTGAATCGGAAACGGATAGGAGGGGAACACCCGGCTGAACAATGCCGCCATGGCATTGACATCGTCGGGATGAGCCGGCCTGATAACTGTCGTTTTACTCATTGCCGCAACAGATCCGGGGGCGTTGGAACGTAACCGCGGCAACTCCGGCAGTTTATTTGAGACGGCGCGATCAGGCTTCAAAAACCGACTCATCAAACAAGCGTCTTCTTGGCGCATGAAATAACCGGGTATGCGCGCTTCTTCTACATACCCTCTATCCAGCAACCACCCGGCGGCCGAGGCCGGAACTTTAGCAAAGATTTTACCGTAATTTTTTTGACGCGCCAGTTGCTCGATTTCGGGAAAAACGCGTTCCGGCAACTCGTCTCCCATTCTCATAACATAAACACGATCGTTGCTGGTGCCATGCTGCGCCACGGCCTGACCGATCTGTAACATATCATCAGCCATTTTTATCTTTAACTCTTCACTTTCTTCTCTTCCTCTGCGTTAAAAATCCCCGGCCACTCTTTCTCTCTTAACTATTCACTCTCCCCGTTATCTTCCGTTTGATCACGTCTTTGATAACGAACATTATCGACAGGCACAAGCGTAATCGCGTCATCAGAATCCGCAAGCAATTTTTCAACACCGATTAACTCACGCTCAACCGCGCCATCCAACTTTAACGTCAACTGGCAATTTTTACAGTCACGGTCACACGTTATCGGCTCATAACTGTCAGGCTCTTTGTACGAAGTGATTACACCCTCAAAGTTTCTGAGCACCACCTTGTGAGTCGCCCACGAGATTACATACTGCGGCATAACCGGTATTTTGCCGCCACCCCCGGGAGCGTCAATCACATACGTCGGCACAGCCAACCCGCTTGTATGCCCGATCAGACACTCCATGATTTCCAGCCCTTTGCTTACCGGCGTACGAAAGTGCGAAAGCCCCTCAGACAGATCGCATTGATACAAATAGTAAGGTCTGACACGGTTCTGGACCAACTTGTGTGACAGCTTTCTCATGATGCGCGGGCAGTCATTCACACCCGCCAGCAGCACTGTCTGATTTCCCAGCGGTATACCTGCGTCTGCCAAACGCGCTAAAGCCCGAGTGGCGGATGCCGACAGTTCACGCGGATGATTGAAATGCGTGTTCACCCATATCGGATGGTATTTCTTCAACATCGCCGTCAATTCATCCGTAATGCGATACGGCAAAACCACCGGCATACGCGTGCCAATACGAATAATTTCCACATGTGGAATTGTGCGCAACTCTTTAATAATCCACTCTATGTATTCATCGGAAAGCATCAGGGGATCCCCGCCGGAAAGCAAGACATCGCGCACCTGCGGTGTTTGGCGTATATATTCAATGCCTTGACTCAAGGATGCGCGATCAGGCACAAAGTCTTTATCACCGACTTTCCTTTTGCGTGTGCAATGGCGACAGTACATCGAGCAAAGATTGCTGACGTGAAACAAAACTCTGTCCGGATAACGATGGGTAATGCCCGGTGCCGGGCTGTCCGTGTCCTCGCCCAATGGATCACTGATGTCGTCTTTTGAAATATCCAGTTCATGAACAGACGGAAACGATTGTTTGAAAACCGGATCGTTTCGAAAATCTTCACGATCAATCAATGACAAATAATAGGGGGTTACACAAAGCGGGAAAGTCTCCAGCGTCTTTTCCAGCTCTATCTTTTCCTCATCGGTGAGTTTAATGTCTAAAACCCGCTCGAATGTTTTTATGCTGCGCACCGCATGGCGAATCTGCCAATGCCAATCAGTCCAAGCTGTTGCCCCGTCCGTACCACAACGCAAAGCCAGATCATTCATCTTACTATTCCACATAATCCACTCCCGGTTTATTGTTTCTGCGTTGATCATCGAATTGGCATGAGCCGCAAACAACGCCTTACGCCGCAAAAAGCCATCCGGAACTTTAAAGCCGATCCGGCTAAAATGCCAATTTCAGAAACGAATAATTAAAAAACAGGCTTAAAATATCTTAAAAAAGATGTTTCAGCAAGTTTTAAAACCTCAATAAACCGCCGGCGCGT
>CAZKZI010000140.1:6261-8369 GCA_964557205.1 uncultured Lentisphaeraceae bacterium | reverse complement strand
GGGGGAAAGGGGGAGGTGTGCCTGTTTTTGACCCCCTATGGGATGCTAGTGTTTTCAAGAGTATTTATTCATCACGCAGAACCCAACATGTTTTTTTCAGATAATCTACGCGCACGCATCAGTAGCTTGATAACGGTACCCGTCGGATCCCATTGGACGCCCTTCAGTATCTGCATGCCGGACCAGGAGGCACCAGCTCCATCCGGATTAAATACGAGCGCCCCAGTGATGGTGCCAGCCGCCGTGGAAGCCACCGTTAAGTCAACATAGTTCTTTGCCGAACTGGTCGAGCCGATGTCAGTGCCCAACCCTGAAGCCGTGAACGTCGCGAAGTTTTGCGGACTGGGGGCTTGTTGCCCGAACATACGCAGGGTGAAGTACCTATAGGGCTCCAATCCGCTGATCTGCCAGGCCGCCGGGCCCTGCCCCGAGATGAGATAGCACATGTCGTTATGCAATGCCGTGGTACCGGTAGTACCACCATACGTATAGTAACTAACGGGGGTTCCCGTATTGAACTGAAACGCCACGGTTGTCGCGTTTCCCTCGCCATCCAGCAATCCGGAGATGCTCGGCTGCGTTGAGCTGACATGATAGTAGTTGCCATTGGTTAGCCCGAACAACAGTTCATTCCACGCGCGCGCCTGACCGAAGCTGATATGGCCGTTGACATCCGTGATGGTCCCTGTTGCCGCGCCTTGTTGCCAGACCGGGTTTGAATGTCCGAAGTCAATGCTGATCAAATCGCGAGCCAGCAAGAACGGCACGGTTCCTTGAATCTGTATCCCGGACCAGGTCCCGGCATCCTGGTCGACTTGATTCGTCACTGTCCCCGTGATCTGTCCGTTCACGGTAGACGTCACCACCAAATCCACAAAGTTCGTGCCGAAGCTGGTCTCACCGACGGCGGTATTCGTCCCGGTGGCAGAGAAATTGGCGAAGAGACGCTGGCCGGTTGTGTCTTGGAGGCCGAAGAACTTCAGTGTGTACGCCGTACTGGTCTGCAGACCGGCGAGCCTCCAGTGCGCCGGATTGGAGATTGGCGAAGGGTAACACGCGTCGCGATGTAACGCGGTCGACCGAGGCTCGGCATGGCCGCCGGTGAATATGACGAACGGGATGTTGCGGGTGTTGAACGTAAAGGATGCTGTCGTCGCGTTCCCTTCGCCATCCTGCAACCCCTCGATTGTGTGCGTCGTGGATATCGTATGGTAAGGGGCACCGTTAGTGAGCCCCATCAAGAGCACATTCCACCGGCCCACTTGACCCGGCAAGCTTTCATTGGCATTCGCATCCACCACCGTCCCCGAGGCAGGCGGTCCTTGCCAGGCCGGATTCGCATTTTTGAAGTCGATACTGACAACCGATGCCGGTGGTTCGACGTTCCATTCGATCTGCATGCCGGACCAGAAACCGGGCTTGCCATCCATATTTGCCACTGTGCCCGAAATCACACCGGCGGCGGTGGATTTCACCCACAGGTCAGCATAGTTGCGATTCGTGATACAGAATGCATTGTCAGACCTGAATCCCGTAGCGGTGAACCTGGCCAAATTAACCGCCTTCTCCGCACCGGCTAAACCATTCTCCTGCCCGAACATTCTCAGCCTGTAAACCATGCCGGTTTCCAGACCGCTAAGCTGCCAACCCACGGGCCCCTGTCCGGAATCCGTCCCCACCATATCGCGATGCAGTTTGTTCGGAACAGCGGTGGTGTCGAGATAAGCATAGTGCAGGACGTGGTTCGTATTGAAGGTGAAGGAGACGCTGGTCACAGCCCCGCTGCCGTCCTTCAATGAGGCGATCGTGTATTGATTGGTAATTGCCGGTTGCCCGGTGCCCCCGCCCACTTGGCCCACCAACAGTTGATTCCACAACCCCACCTGACCGGGCAGGCTGGTATGTCCATTGCAATCTGTCACCGTTCCCGATGCCGTGCGGTTTGTGTCGAACACGTCTGAACGGTTGAAATCGATACTGATCAAGTCGGTCCGTGCTACATTCGCACGCAGTTGATTGACGGCATCTTCCACGACCGGCAGCTTCAGGGAGCAACCACCCGCTGCGTTGAATTCGATGAAGTTGGCGGTTTCGTATAGAATAAAGCC
>CAZKZI010000140.1:0-6161 GCA_964557205.1 uncultured Lentisphaeraceae bacterium | reverse complement strand
AACCACCCGCTGCGTTGAATTCGATGAAGTTGGCGGTTTCGTATAGAATAAAGCCGCTGAACCGGGTGTCGGCCAGGACGCGGGCGATTTCCTGAGGAAGTTGGTCGCCAGCGGAACCAACATAACGGTTAACGACAACCGGGATCCCTCGCTGTTGACAACGCCCGATCATCGCCTCGGCCACCGGATCATCGAAAATTGCCGAGAACGGGAATTCGTAAAAGCGGAGAATGGCCTCATCCATCAAACCTTCATCAAGCCAGCGCTGCCACTCGAAATTGATATTGGCAGGGTAGGCCAGAAGCCGGGCTGCCGGCGGATCAGGACGAAAGAAATCGAGTTGCAAATTGTAGCGCATCCGACGGCCGCTCGCCGCGAGGCGCGTTTTGCACGTCCGCAGAAATTCCGTATACGCCTGACCGCGAACTTCGCGAATCTTGGCGATAAGTTCAACCCCTTGCAGGTCACCGCATTGTTGGAGCACGACCTCGTTGAAGCCATAGTCTTCAGGAGTGTCGGTGTGCGTACTGTGGCTCTCCTCTCGAAAATCCACGCCGTCCACGCCGGCGGCAATCATTTCCTCTAGGCAGGCCAGCCAGAATTCCTGCACGCGGGGCTCGCTTTCACAGAGAGAGCCCGGCAGATAGGCGTTCCTCCCCCGGGTAAAGGCGATGAAGCCGCTCTTGCCGGAGACGTTGGGCGCATCAAGGGTCACCAGTTTGGCACCCCAGCCGTAGTCGAAGGTCAGCCCTCCCTCCCGGAAATTCACCAGACTGGCCGCCCACACGGTGCCGCCGGTCGCGAACACGCCGGGAATTTCACGCCCTTCGGCGTCATGGGCCGTCAGGATGGCGGTGCCGGCATTGCTGAAATCGGCAGCGCCTTCGGTGAAATCAGTAGTAACCAGCACATACTTATTCGTGAGATCAAGCCCGGCGAGCGTCAGGACGCGAACCTCCTCGCCTTGAAGTGTCAGCACATTGCCCTCGTGGTCCCGCACCTCATGCGGTGCTGGCTCGACACTCTGGGAGAGTGTGAAATCAACCGACGCCTGCTGGTATTGCCAATTGTCAGGTGAGGTCCAGATCTGTAGGTGCTCGCGCGTGATGCGGGTTGGCAGGGCATCCTGCTTGATCAGGCGGATTGTGCGGATGGCGGCCGTAAGCGCCTCCGGGGGAACATCCCCGCGCCGACGGATTCGTAACTCGGGGTTGTCCCGCACGAACGGCTCCATCCAGGCCAATTGCCCGCCGAGATGCGGCAGCAGACCCATTTCCCCGGCTTCTGGTGAACCCTCTGGAAACAGCAGCCCCGCCCCGGTTTCATACGGTTTGAAATAGGCATAGACTTCCAGACCGTGCCGGTGTCCGGCCTCGACCGCCACGCGCAACGGATTGCCTAGGTTGAGATAGGTGTCCGCGCAACGGGGCCAGCCGCCCTGATAGTCTTCGGTGTAGGCGGCTGGCATCAGCCATCCTCCATGACCGTCGCCGTAGTACGCCCAGCTCACCCGGTGCACACCCAGCGCCGCCAGGCGCGCCATCAGGCTGTCAATATGTCCGGGGGTCAGAGCCACCGGCGCCGTGATGGCATCATCGACGAAATCAACGAGAGCCTCAAGCCTAAACGGCCCGGGACGCTCTCCTGATAAGTCCTCCTGCACGAACACAAACCGTTCGACGTATATGTCTCCGCTCGTGGTGCCGAGCCAGACCAGCATATCGGCGTGCGCGAAATCATAAACACCGAAGTCATAGAGATGATACTCGCCGTCCGTAACCGGTTGACCCTTGGTTATGCCGGCCAATGAGAGCTGCGACTTCGAACCGGCCTCATTTGCGCTCAAAGACGACGCAGCTTTGGCGATAGGAAAGCTGAACCATCCCACTCCCTTTCGGTTTCGATTGTCCCAGACACCACCAGAGAAGGCTGCGCCTTTATCGCTTTTAAGATCACAACGAACAACGGCATAGACGTGATAGCGACCAAAACCGCCACCAGCCTCCAATCGACCGGTGGTCGCCTGCACTCCCCAGCTGGGTCTTGCTGCATTGGGCACCTTCATGGCCAAACCACTCGTGGACTTGGCATCAATGACAACTTTAGCCCCTGTACCCCCTAAGACATTGACTGACGTCTCATCCATATTGATGATCTTCGATGCCGGAATCTCCCTGAAGCAGGGTGGCAGCGATCCGGCTTTTCGTGTCGACACACGCAGCGCGAGTTCATTGAGATATTCATCGAAAGTCTTGTGCAAGAATGCATATTGAACAATTCGTGGCATGTGGCACATCCCATAGTCCTTGGGCGAGGCCGCGATCTCTGCACGAATATTTTTACAAAACTCAGCGACGGCCTTTACCGGATCCTGCGGTCCAAGAAATTTAATCTTCTTTTGTTTCTCCTGCTCCTTGTAACCCGCGTAGCCTTGAAGCCACTGGTGGTCGATCGAGATTCGCGCATGTCTAACACGCGCAAGTTCTACAGGGTCATCCGTTATCGCCGCTTCAGCCATTTGGAACAGCTCCGTGGCGCGGTTCATTGCCTCCAGATTGAGCCAACTTGCGTGCTGACCAACTTCATAGGAGTGCAGGCGGACCTTACCACCTAGCTTGGCAATAACATCCATGACATCACGTAATATCGGACCGGCCTTGCCGTAGTAGCCGTTGAGGAATTCATCCATGATTTCCTTCTCGTCTCTCGCCGGATCCCATAGAAGATGAGCCATAAGGTAAACCTTCATCGCTATGAGATCAGAGAACCCGACCGATGCACCCTCGCAAAAGACGCCGACTGCATGGTGGTCCCGGTAGGTGCGAAAATCCGGACCGAAAACCGGCCAGTTCGGATGAGGGGTCATGGGACCGGTCATGTTCATGGTGTAGTCCCACATCAGAAGTTTGGGGGCAACGGCCGCCCATCCCTCAAGGTCGTTCATCAACAGGCGGTTTTCCTCGCTGTCGATGGGTTGCATCGAGCTGCGTTCGATCACGCAGAACTGAACCAGCACATTCGAACGGGGACGCAATGTTCTGGGTGGTTTGCGGGTGTATTGATAGGCAAAGGTCACGATATGGAAATCAGGAAACTCCTTCTCTATAGCCTCGGCCACCTTGTTTACCCCGTAGAGCGTGGAGGCGGCGGTCGAGCCCTCCGCGTCGTACAGTGCCTTACATTTGGCACACTGGCAGACGGCCTGGTTGTCGTTCTGACTCACATGCACCATACCCAGATGCGGGTTCTCCCTGATTTTCACCAGGATATTCTTCGCCAGCTCTGCCAGCATCTTGTCATTGGTCATACAGAGCTGGGCATTTTCTCCAACTCGTTTGCCGCCGCGCTCGCTGTACCATTCCGGGTGATCCTTGAAATACTTTTCAGGCGGCAGGAACGGGTAAAAGGTGTGCCCCCTGCCCATAGGCACGAGACAGCCGCCCAGGCTGGCGGGCAGGACCGTACCGGGGCCGTTGTTGCGCAAGCGAGCAGCGAACCTGGCCTTGGCCCAGTCCTGTACAGAGGCATCCGAGTCGTTGTGCCCCCATGTGGTTCCAATGTGTATCATGCCCCAACTGTACACTTCGCGAAAAAAGAAAGGCGGCTTGTAGCGGACATCCAGGGGACGGATCGTGAGTGTCGGTTTCTCAGGCACAAACTCCTCCGTGTGCGTCCACCAGCGAACGCCGACTTCACGCTCCAGGAACTCGTACACAGCGTAGAGCGTGCCGCGCCTGGAGCCTTCAGCACCAGTCAGAATAAGAGAGAGACCATGATCGGCCGCATCCGCTTGAATCGTCTTCTGTATGATGCCGTCCTCGCCCAGTCCCTTCTCTCCTGATTTAACGAGATCAAGATCCGGGACCAATGCCCTGGCGGCGGCAGGTCCGACGGCAATCACCGGACGCCCATCGACATCCTCGGGTTTAACGATAGCAAACTCCGCACCCGTCACCTGCTTCAGGTAGGCGGCCAATTCATTCGCGGCGGTTTTCTCTGGCAGACTGGCCGATTCTGCTAAGGAAATGCAGGTCATGGTCTTCCCATTCGTTGTCAGCGTCAGCACCTGTGTCGGCGCGGCGGTCGCGGTTTCCGCCGATAGAGGCAAGCTGGCAAAGAGCGCGACTCCCGTCAGAAAGAGCTTGGCCGTGACCATTATTCGTATTCCCCCTCATTTTTGGGCTTCATCGGAGTTATATTATGAACGCTTTCGCAGGTGCTGCAAACTGTTAAGGCATGCGATATTACAGGAAAGCCATACGAAAATAATAAATCCGGTCCTCGGCAGATCCCGTGAGAAAGGCCTTTCGGGCAATAGCGTTTCCGCTCCATGCCGCTTCTGGCCGCATCAGCGGCAGCGGGAACGTGTGACCGCTGCAGCGGGTTCGTCCGAGGCGCGGACGGCGGACGGCGGACGGCCAAGCCGGCGGCTGTAAGCGGCGGAAAAATAGAACTGGTTGCTCCAACCGGTCTTCGCGGCGATTTCCTTGATCGATAACGTCGAGCCCACCAGCAGATCGGTGGCTCGGCGCAGGCGCAGATCAATGAGCGTCAGATGCAGCGTGTGGCCGGTCGTCTTGCGATAGAGAGACCCAAGATGCGAAGGCGACAGCCCCAGTGCGGCCGCCACGGTTTTGACCGAAAGCGTGGGCTCAAAGTAGCGCGATTGCAGGTATAGCTGCGCTTCGGCCACCCGCTGCTCATCCAGAGACAGTGAATCGCGCCGCGGGTGTGCCGTCACCTCGGCGTAGGACGCAAACAGGACCCGGAGCATGCCCAAGGCTCGCTCACGGCCCCAGGGCCCTGCTCTCAGCGCCTGGGCGACCCGCCCCATCGCGGTCGCAGGGTCGACCCCCATACAGGCTTTCCATGCCGCCAGCTCCGTCGACAACATCCACTCGCGGGCTTCGTCCACGCGCAATCGGCCATAGTGGTGTGATCCGCCATGGGGGTCTTCCTCGCCGGGCAGGTTCAGCACAAACAGCGATAATTCCGGTGCTTGGGGCAGCAAGTCTGCGGGAAAGTGCAGGCACCCGGGCGGCACGAGCCACAGGTGCAGGTTGGGGATGGTGGCCGGATGGTGGCCCGCGATGCCGACCTGTAAATCGCCGCACAAGGGACAGAACAGTTCCCAGGCATCGTGGCTCTCAAAACCGTCGGGCATCTTGCCGACATCCACGGACGGATCCGCCAAGTGGATCGCATCCCGGTTTGTTAACGGCCCGGCCAATAGCAAGCTGATCGCTTGCGTGATCGTAATCGACTGTAGATTATTCTCCCTCATGGCATTCGCAAGAATACCACATGAGTGGATAGATTGCAACCGAGCTAGGAAGGGGCGATGACTAGCCGAAAAGTCCGCTGTTGTTTCATCATGTTCTTTCTTCACGGTTCAACGGGTCAAACCCGTTCAACAGCGTACTAAGGGACAGACATTTTGCCTCGTTCCAGAAGCAGTCCCCTAAAGCGAAGCGGTTAAGTGTGCGTTGCGCCTGACAACCATTGGCCGCCTAATTCCTAACTCCGTGTCGCCACCCCCGAAAAGCGAAGCGGGTGTGGGCCAGGGCGCACTTTATCCACCCACCCGGTCCATGCCAGCCCCCCGAAAAGCGAAGCGGGTGTGGGCCAGGGCGCACTTTATCCACCCACCCGGTCCATGCCAGCCCCCCGAAAAGCGAAGAGCATACGGGCAGGGCGCACTTTGATCGTTTAGCCGGTATCCCGGCGCCATCTCGCTTTGCGAGAAAACGAGCTCGTGCGCATCGTCCCGTATGCCGGAGCGTCCCGCTCGTGCGCATCGGTCCACACCCCGGAGCGTCCGGTTGCCGGTCACTGGTCCTTGGCAGGGCGGGTCGCGTTCCGCGGCGTACGAGCCGGACGGGCGTAGAAGGGATAGAGCGCGGGATCCGTGCCGGGCGCGATGTAGCGCCAGCGGCGGTAGTTGAGACACCAGAGCGAGGGATGGCGGCGGATGACATGTTCAAAGGCATCGACGATCTGCTGCGTGCGCTCCGCGTCGCCAGTTGCCGGGTCGAAAGGAAAACTGCAGTCGCATTCAATGCGGTAGCGCCCGTCTTTAAGCGGACGCGACCAGCCGAAAACGATGAGCGCCTGATTCTTGCGCGCCAAGGCGGCAGGCGCCAGCGAGATGCCCGTCGGCA
>CAZKZI010000139.1:3066-8376 GCA_964557205.1 uncultured Lentisphaeraceae bacterium | reverse complement strand
AACTATTCCTCTTTTGCTCGCACTAACTATTCCTCTTTTGCTCGCACCGCTACACCGCGCTTGATAATGGTTGTGTTTGTTCATTTGCGGCTGTAGGCTACAGCCGCGACCGTCCCCAAAGCCAGCACTATTTTAGTGTTTCAAAAATAGTTAATTTCGTGATTGACTATTTTGCCCCCCCCCGCATAATATATGCCAATCGTAGGTGCTGGAATGTTTCTGGCAAATCCTATGGGATGCTAGTGAAAAAAAGGGCAGAATATGTCGATTATGGCACCGTTGGATTGGGTGGTTGTCATTGGGTATTTTTCGCTCTTGGCCGGCGTGGTCATTGCCACGCGGCGAAAACAGGACACGTCGGAGGATTTCTTCCTTGGCGGACGGAGTGTCGGGTGGTTGGCGATCGGCGCGTCGATCTTTGCGGCCAATATCGGCTCAGAGCATGTGATCGGTCTGGCGGGGCAGGGGGCTCGGGCCGGGCTCAGCATGGCGCACTGGGAATTTCACGCCTGGGTACTTGTGCTGATGGCGTGGGTTTTCCTGCCGTTCTATTACAAGTCCGGCGTGCAAACCATGCCGGAGTTTCTCGAGCGTCGCTTTGGTGCGCGGACGCGCTGGATCCTTTCGCTGGTGTCGTTGGCGGCCTATGTGCTGACGAAGATCTCTGTGACGGTCTTCGCCGGTGCGCTGTTCTTCGAAGTGATGCTGCCCGAGCTTTCGCTGACGATTGGCCACACCGTGATCAGTTCGTTCTGGATCGGCGCGTTCACGACGGTGACGCTGGCCGGCATATACGCCTCTTTCGGCGGACTGCTGGCCGTTGTCTATACCGACTTGGTGCAGACCGGCATCATTCTGGCGGGCTCGCTCTCGGTAACCTTTTTCGCGCTCAGCCGGTTGGGGTCAACCCTTCCGAATGGAGGCGCATTGGACGGCTGGGGCGTGCTGCAGTCAACGCTCAAGCAGTCTCCCGAGGTTGTTCAAGCCTTTTCGCTCTGGCATCCGCTGTCGCATCCGACCTTGCCGTGGCTGGGCGTGGTCGTGGCTTCGATCACGACCGGCGTCTGGTATTGGTGTACGGATCAGTTCATCATCCAGCGCACGCTCGCCGCCCGCAACATGACGCAGGCGCGGCGCGGCGCGCTGTGGGGCGGGTTCCTGAAGCTGTCGCCGGTTTTCATTTTTCTGGTTCCCGGCATGCTCGGTTACGCGCTGCACCAGCATGGTATGATCGCTATTCCGCTCGATAAAATGGGCGGTATCGACAGTGACAAGGTGTTCCCGACGCTGGTGACGTCATTGCTGCCGACCGGGTTCCGCGGCCTGGTGGTGGCGGGCCTGGTGGCGGCGCTGATGAGTTCGCTGGCCAGCCTGTTCAACTCGGTGGCGACCCTGTTCACCGTGGATGTCTACAAGAAACTGCACGTGGGGGTTTCGGAACGCTGGCTGGTGCATATCGGACGGCTCACCACCTGTGTGATGACGGCGTTGGGGTTGATCTGGGTGCCGATCATGAAGGCGGTTTCCGGCGGCGGGCTTTATCAGTATATCCAATCGGTACAGAGCTTTCTCGCGCCGCCGATCGTGGCGGTCTTTCTGCTTGGCCTGTGCTGGAAGCGGTGCAACACGCGCGGCTCGGTTTGGGGCTTGGCACTCGGCTTTCTGATCGGCATGGCCAAGCTGACGGTCAACGCGCTGTACCGGACGGGCGCGCCGGAAACGCTCATGTACAAGATCGCCAATTTTCAGGATTTCTACTTCTCGGGCATCCTGTTGGCCGTCAGTATTGTGATCGTGGTGGTCTCTTCACTGACTGCTCCCGCGCCTGATCCAATGTCCATCAACGGTGTATGCTTCAGCACGCTGGATGCGGACTATAAGCGCGAGAACCGCGAAAGCTGGAACAAGGTGGATGTGATCGCCTCCTGCGTGGTGGTGGGACTGGTGATCTCGGCGTACGCGTATTTCTGGACGTGGCTGCGGTGAGGAATATTCAACATCGAACAAGGAATGTCCAATGATGAAGTAAGGAGACCTTGGGTATTCACTGAAAGGATATGCAATGAAGATTGTGTTTTTCAGTTGTGTGATGCTGGTGCTCGGCGCTTACGCTCAACCGCCGCTGACGGTAACGGTTCGGGCGGACCGGCCGGGGCACGCGATTCCGCATTTCTTTACGATTGTGAAGAGCAAAACCCGGTAGAGCAATAAAATGTTTCTCACAGAGGAACAGAGGACACAGAGAAGAGCTTGAAAGCTCTGCGTGCTCTGTGCCTCTGTGAGAGATTCTTCAAGAGGCAAGCTATGGCTAAGTATGCAATCGGTTTGGATTACGGCACCAACTCGTGCCGGTCGTTGATCGTGAATCTTGAAACCGGCGCGGAGGTGGCGTCGCACGTGTACAACTACCCGTCTGGGCAGATGGGCGTGATCGTTGATCCGCGTGATCCGAATGTGGCCCGGCAGAGTCCGGCGGATTACCGCGAGGGGCTGGAGGAGATCATCATACAAGGCCTCTCTAAGGCCCGGGCCGCCGATCCCGCTTTCTCACCGGAGGATGTGGCCGGTATCGGCGTCGACACCACCGGCTCCACGCCGATGCCTGTGGATCGCGCGGGTGTGCCGCTGGCGTTTCTGGCGGAGTTTAAAGACGATCCGAATGCGCAGGCTTGGCTGTGGAAGGATCATACCGGTCACGCCGAAGCGGCGGAAATCACCGCGTTGGCCCGTAAGATGCGCCCCGAGTATCTGGCCAAGTGCGGCGGCACCTACTCGTCCGAGTGGTTCTGGTCGAAGGTGCTGCACTGCAAGCGGGTCGCCCCTCGCGTGTTCGAAGCCGCCTTCAGTTTTGTAGAGCTGTGCGACTGGATCCCGGCGTTGCTTGCCGGAAACGAAGATCCGCTGACGCTCAAGCGCGGCGTGTGTGCGGCCGGCCACAAGGCGATGTATGCGAAGCCGTGGGGCGGCTTGCCGGACAAGGCGTTTCTTGGCGCTTTGGATCCCGCGCTTCCCACGTTGCGCGACCGCCTGTACGAGACGGCCTACACCGCGGACGTCAAGGCGGGCGGTCTTTGTCGGGCGTGGGCCAAGACGCTGGGATTGCGCGAGGGTATCGCGGTGGCCGTCGGCGCGTTCGACGCGCACATGGGCGCGGTGGGAGCAGGCTGCGCCAGCGGCAAGCTGGCCAAGATCCTGGGCACAAGCACCTGCGATCTGATGGTCGCCCAAAACGATCGGCCGCTACAGGACATTTCGGGCGTGTGCGGGATCGTGGACGGCTCGGTGATCGCCGGGTACTACGGGATCGAGGCCGGGCAGTCGGCGGTGGGCGACATTTTCCTCTGGTTCGTGAACAATCTGGTACCCGAGTCGTTCGGCGCTTCGGCGGACGCCAAATTCGCCGCGCTGAACACGGCGGCGGCGAAACTCAAGCCGGGCGAGAGCGGACTGCTGGCGCTCGACTGGAACAACGGTAACCGCTGTGTGCTGACCGATGTCCGCCTGTCCGGTTTGCTCCTCGGCCAGACGCTCCATTCCACAGCGTCTGAAATTTACCGCGCGTTGGTGGAGGCTACGGCTTTCGGCGCGCGGATGATTATCGACCGCGTGCGCGAGTATGGCGTACCGGTGGAAGAGGTGATTGCCTGCGGCGGACTTGCGGTGAAGAGCCCTTTCCTGATGCAGGTTTACGCGGACATCCTCGACATGCCGATGACCGTTTCGGCCTCGAATCAGACCTGCGCGCTGGGTGCGGCACTGTTCGGTGCGGTGGCGGCGGGCGCGTTCGCGGACATCAAGGCGGCGCAACAGAAGATCTGCCGCATCCGCGAGCGGGTTTTCCAACCGATCCCAGAGAATGTTGCGGTTTATGCGGAGATTTTCGCGCTGTACCGCCAGCTTCATGACGGCTTCGGCACCGCCGCGTGGAGCGGGAATATGTCAAACGTTATGAAGGATCTGATCGCGATACGGGAGAAACAGAGGTAGTTTCGGGTCAGAAGGCTCGATTGAATCGAATGATTCGATTGAGTCGATTCAATCGAGGATGCAACATGTTTGAACAACTGCGAGAGAGTGTCTGCACAGCGAACCTGGAGCTGGTCCGACAGGGGCTGGTCACGCTGACGTGGGGGAATGTGAGCGGAATCGACCGCGCACGGGGCCTCTTGGTGATTAAGCCCAGCGGTGTTGCCTACGACCGGCTTGCGCCGGAGACGATGGTGGTGACCGATCTGGAGGGAAAGGTGGTCGAGGGCGACTGCGCGCCGTCGTCAGACACCCCGACGCATGTGCGGCTGTATCAGGCGTTCCCTAATATCGGCGGCGTGGTCCACACACATAGCACGTACGCGACGGCGTTCGCGCAGGCGGGACGCGAGATCCCCTGCCTCGGCACGACGCACGCCGACCATTTTCACGGCGCGGTGCCGGTCGCGCGGCTGCCGACCGAGGAGGAGGTGTTGGAACGTTATGAGCACAACATCGGCGGTCTGATCGTTGAGCGTTTTCGCGACCTCGACCCCGATGCCGTACCGGGCGTACTGGCCGCGGGACACGGGCCCTTCACGTGGGGGCCGGACCCGCACAAGGCCGTGGAGAACGCGGTGGCGCTCGAGGCGGTCGCACAGATGGCGGCGGCCACGTTCGCGCTATGTCCAGACGTCGTTCCGCTTCCCGCTTACCTTCTCGACAAGCACTACGGCCGCAAGCACGGCCCGGACGCCTACTATGGGCAGAGAAAAGCCAGTGGTCTAAGGAAATGATCAATAGCCAACAAGGAATGTCCAATAGCCAACGGGGGCCAATTATGGAAGGGAGGAGATTTGACCTACAAGACCGTTTGATTGACTTCGCGGTCAGGATCATCAGATTGTCTGAAGCGCTCCCGGAGTCCAAGGCGGGGCAGCATGTCGGATTTCAGATCCTGAGGAGCGGGACGTCCCCGGCATCGAACTATGGCGAGGCGCAAAGCGCCGAATCACGCGCGGACTTTATTCACAAGCTTAAGATCGCGCTCAAAGAGCTTCGCGAGACGGAAGTGTGGCTGAAGGTCATCATTAAGGCGGAAATGATTCAGTCTAGCGAGAAGGTCGTTTCTCTGCTCAAAGAGACGGACGAATTGATTTCAATCCTGTTTTCAAGCGTTCAGACGGCAAGGGAAAACGATGCTCATGGAAAGTAGTTTTTCAATGGGTATCGGGCATTCCTTGTTCGACATTGGACATTCAAACGCAGGGTCAAGTCCGATGGACATTGGGCATTCCTTGTTCGACATTGGACATTCAAACGCAGGGTCAAGTCCGATGGACA
>CAZKZI010000139.1:0-2966 GCA_964557205.1 uncultured Lentisphaeraceae bacterium | reverse complement strand
TTGGGCATTCCTTGTTCGACATTGGACATTCAAACGATTCAAAGGAGAGAGAGCGATGAGTCTACAAAACGTACCTGAAATCAAGATCGGCGTCGTCGGCGTGTCGCGGGATTGTTTTCCCGCCTCGCTGACGCAAAGACGTTTGGCCGCACTGATGGCGGAACTGAAGAAGCAGAAGGTGAACGCCGTGGCGTGCCCGGTGATTGTCGAGAACGAGAAACAGGCCCTCGCGGCGTGCGATGACCTGCTCGAACAAGGGTGCAATGCTGCGGTGGTGTATGTGGGCAACTTCGGCCCTGAAGGGCCGGCCGCGCTCTTCATTCAGGAGTTCCCCGGGCCGTGTATGGCCTGTGCGGCGGCGGAGGAGAGCAAGGCTGTGTTGGCGAGCGACCGCGGCGACGCGCAGTGCGGGCTGCTCAACTGCTCGTACAACATCGGGCTGCGCCGACTTGACGTGTATATTCCACAGTATCCGGTGGGGCTGCCGAAAGATCTCGCTCAGAAGACCGGCGAGTTTGCCTCCATTGCGCGGGTGGTGGTCGGCGTGGCCAACCTCAAGGTCTTCGGCTTCGGGCCGCGGCCGCAGGACTTCATGGCCTGTAACGCGCCGATTCAGCCGATCTTCGATCTCGGCGCAACCGTGATGGAGAACTCCGAACTGGATCTGTTGGTCGAATTCAAGAAGGCCGCCAAGGAAAAAGCCGCGATCAAGGCGATTGCGGCGGACATGGCCAAGGAACTCAAGGGGTGCTGTCCGTGGCCGGATCTGTTGCCTCGTCTCGCGCAGTACGAGCTGGCGCTGATGAAGTTTTACGAGGACAACCTCGGCGCGTCGTCCTATGGCGTTTTTGCGAACAAGTGCTGGCCCGCGTTTGAAAGCGAGTTCGGGTTCGTCCCGTGTTATGTCAACAGCCGTCTCGCCGGCCGCGGCATTCCGGTCGCCTGCGAGGTGGATCTTTACGGCGCGATCTCCGAGTACATGCTGCAGTGCGCGACCGGCCTGCCCGCGACGCTGCTGGACATCAACAACTCGGTGCCTGCCGACATCATCAAAGGCAAGAACCTCAAAGGCGTTCCCGCTAAAGACCTCTTTATGGGTTTCCACTGCGGCAACACGTGCAGCTCCTGCATGAAGAACTGCACGATGAAATACCAGCTCATCATGAACCGGCTGATGGAAGGCGGCAAGGAACCGGACATCACGCGGGGCACATTGGAAGGACAGCTCAAGCCCGGGCCGACCACCCTGTTCCGCCTGCAGGGCAACTCCGACAGCGAACTGGTCAGTTACATTGCCGAGGGCAATTTCCTCGACGTGAATCCGCATTCGTTCGGCGGCATCAGCATCGTGGGCATCCGCGACTTTGCGCGGTTCTACCGGCATGTGCTGATCGGCAAACGCTTCCCACACCACGGCGGCTTCGGCTTCGCCAAGGCAGGCAAGATCCTGTTCGAGGCGGCCAAGCTGCTGGGTGTCGAAGACATCAACACGCCGTTGCCTGAGAACGTGCGCTATCCCGGCGAGAACCCGTTCGCGTAAGCGAGGCGCCGGCCGACATGAAAGGTTCCCTGCGACCGGCAAGACGGCGGCAGCGTCTACCCTGCTTTTTGCTTGAGCATGCGGGTTTCCGTGCGGTGAGCGTGTGGGCGGAAGCCATCCGAAGCCGCCGCAGGCCAAATCCGACGACGGGATGCTAGTAGTAGGGTTGCACGCCAATCTTGTAGAACGCCCCGCCTGGCGGCGGGTTCTCGTCGATGTACCCGTTCGTCGGCGGCGTCGCCTCGAGGCCCGTCGCCAGCGGCACGAACGGCTCCGACAGACTTCCGGTGCGGTACACGATGTACCGGTCACCCCAGAAGCTGTTCCAGGACAACGCCATCGCGTTCGATCCCGCCACCGGCTGCACGTGCAGGAACACCGGGCTGATCTGGTACATCAGCGTCAACTGGTTGTCGCCTTCGCTCCACTCCGTCGTGATGCCGCCAATGTCGACGTACGACCGCAGGAGGTTCACGCCGCGTTCCGCAGCCGCCACCAGCCCGCCGATTTCCAGCGTCCGGCTCTCGCCCGGCTGGAGTACGCCGACGGACATCTGCGCTTCGCCCGTCTCACCCACCACCACCGGGCAGGCATGCGACACGAACACGCCCAGGTTACCGGCGTCGCCCGCGATCTGGCCACGGTTCTCGACCGTCACCCGCACCGCGAACGCTTCGCCCGCCACCGTCGGTGACGGACCGATGAACTCCTGGTGCGTCACCGCGAAATCGGCGCGGTCCCAGGCGTTCGCGCCGGGATCGGACGCCCCGGCCGCGACCGTCGTATAGGTCGCGGGCAACTGGTTGTCGCCCCAGCTGTACTCGGGCGTGACGTTGTCGGCGTCCACGCAGGCGCGGAACGGGTGCGTTCCCGCCGCCGCCGGCGCGGTGAGCCCCGCGAACGCCAGCGTCCGGCTCTCGCCCGGCGCCAGCCAGCCCACCGCCTGTTCGGCGCTGCCGGCCTCGCCCGGTGTAACCAGGGACACGCGGCTGACCCAGACCCGCAGCAGGCCCGCGTCGCCCGCCTTATCGCCCCGGTTCCGCACCGTGACCGTCGCGCCGAACGCGGCGCCCGTCGCCAGCGTCGTCGAGGAGAGCTGGATCGTCTCGACGGCGAAGTCCGCCTTGCTCCATGACGCCGGATCAACCGGTGCGCCGGAGTCCGCCATGTACGTGGCCGTCAACTGGTTGTCGCCCCAACTGTACTCGGGCGTGACGTTGTCGGCGTCCACGCAGGCACGGAACTGGTGCGTTCCCGCCGCCGCCGGCGCGGTGAGCCCCGCGAACGTCAGCGTCCGGCTCTCGCCCACCGCCAGCCGCCCCACCGCCTGTTCGGCGCTGCCGGCCTCGCCCGGTACAACCAGGGACGCGCGGCTGACCCAGACCCGCAGCATGCCCGCGTCGCCCGCGATGCCGCCCCGGTTCCG
>CAZKZI010000138.1:0-8600 GCA_964557205.1 uncultured Lentisphaeraceae bacterium | reverse complement strand
ACACCTAAACTCCTGCATCCTATGGGATGCTAATGGACCAAAGCATAGCGTGACAACCACGCCGATATCGTCCGCATACGCCGGACGCGCGAAGAGTGCCTTAGCCCAAGCGACCAGGGGATCGACGGGGGCGAACTCCAAAACAATAAACAACAAGTGACGGCTGCGAAAAAAACGGCTTCCCTAACCGCCACGGCTGCATTATTTTGTAATTCATGCGCATCAAGCACATTATCTGGGATTGGAACGGGACGTTGCTGGACGACACGCTTGCGGGCATGAACGCCGTCAACGCAATGCTGCTGGCCCGCGGCCTGCCGACCATAGACCTGACATGCTACCGAGACACCTTTGGTTTTCCTGTCCGGAACTTCTACCAGAAGGTCGGCTTCCGGCTTGACACGGAGAACTGGGATGCCATGGCCGATGAGTTTCACCGCCATTTTCTCGCCGACACGACAATTCGGCTGCACTCGCAAACCTACGCCACTCTTAATCAACTGAGCGACTCCGGCATAACCCAGTCTGTGCTCTCAGCCTCAGAGCAATCCATATTGGAGAAAAAGCTTTCGGAGTACAAGTTGTCACACTTTTTCGACCACGTTTACGGCGTAGACAACCTTTACGGGCACTCGAAGTTGGAAATCGGGCGGGCGCTTTTGAAGGCCATCGAACTGCCGTTGGCCGAGATAATCCTGATCGGCGACTCCCTGCACGACCATGAGGTCGCGCAACACCTGAATGTCGGATGCCTGCTCATAGACCAAGGCCATCAGTCCCGCAAACGCCTTTTGGAAAGCGCGGCGCCGGTTCTTTCGGATTTGTCTGAACTGCCGGAATGGCTGAACATCTGAAATGCTGGCACAAGCCGAATGTTTTGCAAGTGCCTCAATCAATTATGTTCATATCTTCTTTGACGGCCTGCAACTCTTTTTCGACGTAGCGCTTCAGCTCGGCAGTAGGATGTTCGCTGCTGGGCCTGATCTTATTACCGTAAGAGATCACTCCGAACGACACTATCAAAGTAAATATCCCGAGTCCGAGCAGTACTTTCGTGCGCCGACCGACGCCCTTCCACTCGCCCAGCAATATTCCTACCAGCGAACTGAAGAAGATTGCCGACCCCATCACGATCGCAAACCCGATATACCCGTAACGCCCCATTGCGGGCTCGCCGACCTTCTGGCAGACAAACTGCATCGCCCAAATAATGCCAGCCATTCCCGCGAAAATGATGTTGGCTAAGATCGGTGTCCGCTTGTTGACGTAATCGCCCATTGTGTTGTTTTTGACGTTCTGATACAGGCACCATATAAAATTGACCACAAACCCGCCGAAAAGCACAACAACCAGCACTGGTATTCCCTGCCACCTGTCGTGCGTGCCCCCAATTATCGCCGCGCTCTGCAATGCCTTGCCGCTCTGTAATCCGAAGTTCATGCCCGCACTGGCTATGCCGGAAAACACCGCGACCAGCATGCCCTTGTTGAAATCAAACTCGGCCACAGCCATGCGCTTCTGCTCATAGGAAAGCTCGTCCTCCTTGGCCTTGCCTGCCATGCCTACAAAAACAATGCCCACCAGCGAAAGCACCACACCAAACAAGACTACAAACGCGCCAAAATTCTTGACCAGCTCGTAAGCTTCGCCCGTCATGATCGGCGGTATCAGGGTGCCGGTTGCCGAGCAAAGGCCACACCCGATCGCCAAACCGAGACCGATGCCCAGATAACGGATCATCAAGCCCCAGGTCAATCCCCCCAATCCCCACAACGCTCCAAAAAAGCAACAGCGCGCCAGCACCGCAGTCGGCGCCTCCCTCAACAGCTCAATCATGTTAGGAACCGTCAGCCACGCCAAATACCAAGGGAAAAGCACCAGACCGAAAATGGCGTAAAAGATCCAGTAACTCTCATAAGCCCAGCCTTTGACCTGTTTGAACGGCAAAGCGAACACTGCACCGGCAAGACCACCGAGTGTGAAAAGAATCATGCCCCCGGCGGGAGTGGTTATACTAATCATTTTTTTACTCCTAGAAACTTATACCGAAAAGTATTAAAAATATTATAACGCCTCCCTCCGGGAAATGGAAGCGAAAACAATGTGACGCAAACGAATTACGCAGGCAAGCGTTTGGGCTTTCAATAAAACGCAGGATATGTTAAAAAAATCGGTGTTTGAGAACGGGTCAGGCCCGTTTGTGACATGACGCTTTTTGAGGTTTTCGTGTATCTAAAACAGATTGAAATTAACGGGTTTAAGAGTTTCGCCGACAAAACCCGGCTACAGTTCGAACCCGGCATGATAGCGATCGTGGGGCCGAACGGATGCGGTAAAAGTAATGTTTCCGACGCGATCCGCTGGGTCTTGGGTGAACAGCGTCCGACAGCTTTGCGCTGTACCAAGATGCCGGATGTGATTTTCAGCGGCACGGATTCCCGCAAACCTCTGGGTATGGCGGAAGTTTCGATCACCTTTGCCGAATGCGAAGGGGTTCTGGATTCCGAGTTCGACGAAATCACCATCAGCCGCCGGGTCTTCCGTTCCGGTGACGGACAGTACTTCATCAACAAGAACCTCTGCCGCCTCAAGGATGTACAGCGCCTGTTCATGGGCACCGGCATCGGAACCACCTCTTACTCGGTGATGGCGCAGGGGCAGATCGATGTGATTCTCTCTGCCAAGCCGGAAGACCGCCGCACGATTTTCGAGGAAGCCGCCGGCATCACCAAATTTAAGGCCGACCGCAAAGAGGCTTTGCGCAAGATCGAGCAGACCGAGACCAACCTGCTGCGCCTGACTGACGTGATCCGGGAGGTCAAGCGTCAGATCGGCTCGTTGCAAAGACAGGCAGGCAAGGCGCGCAAATACAAAGGCTTGCGTGAAGAATTGCGCGGTTTGGATGTATTCCTGACCCGGCAGAGTTTGACGGTACTGGATGTCCGCATCCGCGAACTGGATATCTCCCTGCATGAACTTAACGACCGTATGATTTCACATCAGCAGGCGGTTGCGGAGTCAGAGGCGGAATCAGCGCGCATACATGAGCTGATACACGAGACCGAACAGCGTGTGGCCGCGCTGGCCGAGCAAGCCGCCCAGGCCGACAATCGCTACCTGCGGGCTCAGGAGGTCATCAAGGTCAACGAGCAGCGGATTGCCGAATACAAGTCATGGGCTGAACGCGATAACCGTGAGATTTCCGAAACCCAAGCGCAGATAGAGCAGATCCGCCTGCAATTGGATTCTTTGGATCAAAAGCGGCTGTTGATGAAACAGGCGGCCGAAACCGAGCGCGGCAAGATGGCGGAGGCGCAGGCTAGGTTTGACGAGCATAAACGCAAGATCGACCAGATCCGCAACACCCTGCAGGACGACCGTCGGCAATCGGTCGAGTGCGAGCGGCGCGTTGCCCAGATACAGCAAACATTGGCCGCGATGGAAAAGCGCCAGCGCGAGGCGCTGCTTAAGCGAGAACGTCTGGTTTCCGAACAGGCGCAGGTCGATGAGCATCTGGCCGCCTTGGAAAAGACGTGCGAAGAGGTCAAGGCGCGCCTTGACAGTCAGAGCGATGAAGCGGAACAGTTGCAGGAGCGTCTGAATACTTTGGAGGAAGAGCGGGATTCGGCCGCGTCAGAGGCGCGCACGTTGCAGGACGTGACCTCGCGGATGCGTTCGGAGGCGGCGGCAAAGCGTGCGCAGATCGACCTTTTGTGCGATAAGAGCGAGTCTGGCGATGACTTCGCGGACGGAGCTAAACAGTTACTTGACCCGGCGGATCCTTTGGGTATCGGCGCGCAGGCTGTGCTGGGTCCGCTTGCGGACAAGTTTAACGCGCCATCTGATCTGCGCATCGCACTCGAGGCGGCTTTGCGCTCCTGGCTGGACGCGGTGGTCGTGCGCGACTCCGCGGTGATGCGGCAGGCTCTGGGTCTGTTGCTGGCTCAAGGCCAGCAGGCCGCCGCGCGTCTGGTGCCCGCCGACATGGCTGCGGCAGAGGAGGCGGCCACGCCGCCGCCGGGGCTGACACGGCTGCTGGATCATGTGCGTGTAACCAATGATTTTGAAACGTCGGCGCAGCGCTTGCTGGGATCAGTCTTTCTGGCTGAGACGCTGGCGGAAGTGTCGGCGGAGCTGCCCGCTGGCTGCAGCGTGGTGACTCGCGAAGGCGCGATGATCCATGCCAACGGTTGCGCGGAAATATGGATGCCGGACAGCCAAGTCTCCAGTCCTTTGGCGCGACACATGCTGGTGGCGGATACTACTGAACAACTGGCGGATTTAGATAAAAGGATCGCCGCCAACAGCCAGCGCTTGGAGCAGCTTAATGCGCGCGTCAGCGAGTTGGCGCTCAGCATTAACCAGACACGACAGGCGCTGGACAACAGCCGCCGCCAGGCGGCGCAGGCCGAAGGTGAATACCAGTCGGTAAAACGCGATGTCGAGCGTGTCTCTGCCAGAAGGGTCAGAGTCGCTGAGGATCTGAACGTGTTGTCGGCGCAGACATCCGGAGACGACGATTCCCGTGACGCGCTGGCCTCGGAGCTGCAAGAGCTAAACCACAAGCGGAACCAGTTGCTGGAACAGATTGCCGAGAACTCGGCGGTCCTGCAGGAACTCGAAGGTGTGTTCAATGAACTTAGCCATGAATTGACCGAGCGCCGTATCCAGTTTTCCAGCGTGACGCAACAAATCGAACACGCCGATGCCCAGCGCGAGGCGGTGCTTGTCCGCATCGGAGAACTTGAACGCACACTTCAGGGGCGCAGCCGCGGCGTGATGTCATACGATGAAAGCATTGCCCGCCTGACGGCAGAGATCGAGAATCTGCAGAGCAGGCTTGAGCCTATGCGCGTCGAGGCGGCGGAGTTGCATGAGCACATCGAGGCCACCCGGCGCGAGCGTGATGTGCATCAGCGGGAACTTGCCAAGAACGACGCCAAACTGGCTGAGCATCGGCGCATGTTGGACAGCGCTCGCGATGAAAAGGGCAAGGCCGAGATCGATCTGGCCGAATCACGCATGCGGCGGCAGGCACGCTTTGACCACGTTTACAATGAATATGCTCTGTCGCCGGAAGAGCTGGTTGCCTGCGCCGATCCAGCTTGGGAAGACGGCGTGCAGCCGCCGATCACGGAGATCGAACAGAAAGTGGCCCGGCTGAATGCGGAGATTCAAGAACTGGGACCAGTCAATCTGGTGGCGATCGAAGAGTACAAAGAGCTGGAAGAGCGCTACGCTTTCCTTAAGACCCAAGAGGACGACCTTCTGAAGTCTAAGGAGCAGATCCTCGACCTGATAGCAATGGTCAACAAAAAGTCGGGGGAGCTTTTCCAGAGCACGTTCGAACAGGCCAACGCCAATTTCGAGACGATGTTCACCAAACTTTTCAACGGCGGACAGGCAAAACTGGTTTTGCTGGAGAACAGCGAGGATCCGCTCGAGTGCGGAATCGACATCATCGCCCGCCCGCCCGGCAAACGCCCGCAGTCGGTCACTTTGCTGTCTGGCGGCGAACGGACCATGACCGCTGTAAGCCTGCTTTTCGCGATCTTCATGATCAAGCCTGCGCCTTTCTGCATGCTTGATGAACTTGACGCGGCGTTGGATGACAGCAACATCGGACGTTTCATCCAGACTCTAAAAGAATTTTTGAAACACTCGCAGTTTCTGATCATCACCCACAATCAGCATACGATCGCGGGGTCAGACATTGTCTACGGGGTTACGCAACAGGCGAAAGGCATTTCCAAGATCGTTTCCATGCGACTGAAAGAGATCGGTCTGAAGGAACTTTCCATGGGCGAACCCGAGCCTTTGGCGCCTACGGTTGAGGAAGAAGCAACCAAAACGCGGCGTTCGCACAAAAAGGCGGAAAAAACTGTAGCCGACGAAGCCGGACAATAAATCAACTGACTGAGTTACTACTGGGGTTTTTAAAAAGGTAGTGCGCGGCTTCCGGGGTCAGACAAGTCGGACCTGTCGGACTGATCCGACTTTTTCGTAGCGCAGCCGCGCGGCAGGCTCGCCCGCATCAAATATCCAGATTGCGGACGTTGAGGGCGTTGTCCTCGATGAACTTGCGGCGCGGCTCGACCTCGTCGCCCATCAGCACCGTGAAGATCGCGTCGGCCTTGACCGCGTCTTCAAGTTTGACGCTCAGCAGTCGCCGTTGCATAGGATCCATGGTGGTCCCGTAAAGCTGGTCGGGATTCATTTCGCCGAGACCTTTATAGCGCTGGATCGAGAGGCCTTTGCGGCCGCGTTCGCGCACCATGTTCAAAAGTTCAGGCAGGGAGTTGACCGGTTCATCGTCCTCATCTTCCACCACGAAGGCTACCGGTTGCCCGTTGCCGTGATAGTGCTCAGAGGTGAAGCCCATGCCGGTTAAAGTGTCCACCTGTTTTTTCAGTATGCCGGAACGGTAGAGTTCCAGCCAGCGGAACGCCAACTGTTGTGCATGATGGTAAGCCTGTACCTGGGTTTCAGCCAGGTCGATTGAAATGCCCAACTCCTGCTCGGCCTCGGCTCGTGCCCGCGCGAGGTCGGAGTCATTGTAAGAAAAACTGAATTTGGCGTCTTCGCCTGCCCCCGTGATCGTGACGAAACGAGGGAATTCGCCAGTCTCGGCTTTGCGCTTGCCCAACAAGACCCGAAGCTCCAGTCCGCGCCGTTTGATGGCGCCGGCAGTCTCTTCAATCTGCGCCAGCAGCTCCAGCAGGTTGCGCAACTCCTCGCCCTGCAGCGTTCTGCCGTCCTCTGTGCGCACGGTCATGTCGTCCGCGCCCAGAAACAACAGTTTGCTGGTGAGCTGGTCATCACTCTCTATATACTCTTCGCGCTGTTTGCGCGTGATCTTGTAGAGCGGCGGCTGAGCCAGATAGATATGGCCGCTCTCAATCAGCTTCGGCATCTGACGGTAGAAAAAGGTCAACAACAGTGTGCGTATATGCGCGCCGTCGACATCCGCGTCGGTCATGATGATAATCTTGTGGTAGCGAACTTTGGCGACATCAAACTCGTCGGCGCCGAACCCTGCGCCTATGGCAGTGATCAAGGTGCGTATCTCGGTGTTGTTCAAAATCTTGTCAATCCGCGCCTTTTCCACGTTAAGAACTTTGCCGCGCAGCGGCAGCACCGCTTGTGTCTCACGGTTGCGTCCCTGCTTGGCCGAGCCGCCGGCGGAGTCGCCCTCGACGATGTACAGTTCACACTTGGCCGGATCGCGCTCTGAGCAGTCGGCCAGTTTGCCCGGCAGAGCCAAGCCGTCGAGCACGCCTTTGCGGCGTGTCAGGTCACGCGCCTTGCGCGCCGCGATGCGGGCGCGGGCCGCGAGCACGGCTTTCCCCACAACTTTTCGGGCCACGGCCGGGTTCTCGGCAAAAAACGTGCTCAACTGGTCGTTGACAATCTGAGCGACAATGCCCTCGACATCGCCGTTGCCCAGCTTGGTCTTGGTCTGTCCCTCAAACTGGGGCTGCGGCACCTTGACCGAAACAACCACGGTGATACCCTCGCGGATATCGTCGCCGGTGAGGGCGTCTTCGTTGCTCTTCTGCAGATTGTTGTCGGCGATGTACTTGTTGACCGTGCGGGTCAAAGCCGAGCGGAAACCTGATAGGTGGGTGCCGCCTTCGATGGTATTGATGTTGTTGCAGTAGCTGTACTCTATCTCGTTGTACGCTTCGGTGTACTGCATGGCGATCTCACATTCGACCATGTCGCGCACGCCGGAAAAATAAATGACTGTGTCATGTACCGGACTCTTATTCTTGTTCAGGTAGTGGATGTACTCCACAATGCCGCCATTGAACAGGAACGACTCTTCGCGCGCCGGTTCATGCTCCATGTCGTTGAAACGAATCGCGATGCCGCGATTCAGAAAAGCCAGCTCGCGCAGGCGGTTTGCCAAAATGTCCCATTTGAAGGCGTGGCAGGTGAAGATTGTATGGTCGGGATAGAATGTAACCTTGGTGCCGGTGCCGTGGGTCTCGCCGATCACTTCCAACTGTGACACCGGTATGCCGCGCTCGAAACGCTGCCGGTAAATCATGTTGTTGCGGCGTATCTCGACCTCCATCCATTCGCTGAGCGCGTTCACGCAGGAGACACCCACGCCGTGCAGACCGCCGGAGACCTTGTAGTTGGAGCCGTCGAACTTGCCGCCCGCGTGCAGGGTGGTCAGCACCACCTCCACAGCCGGACGCCCCTCCACAGGGTGAATGTCAACAGGTATGCCGCGACCGTTATCGGTGACCGAGAGCGAACCGTCAGGATTGATGACGACTTCGATGTGCGAACAGTGGCCGGCCAGGGCCTCGTCTATGGAGTTGTCGACCACCTCGTAAACCAGACGGTGGTATCCGCGTTCGCCGGTGTCGCCGATATACATGGACGGACGTTTGCGGACAGCCTGCATGCCCTCCAAAACCGTGATGTTCGCCGCATTGTAATTATCGTTGCCCTGATTGTCTGTTGAAACCGATTGATCTTCGATGCCTGTGTCTTCTAACATACCTTTTTCCGTAAAGTGGTTTATTCATATATATTACTTTTTTTCTGGTTCAGAAACAAGAGAAATAGCCCGTTGTAAAAACTCC
>CAZKZI010000137.1:0-8609 GCA_964557205.1 uncultured Lentisphaeraceae bacterium | reverse complement strand
CCCGCTTCGAGACCAACGGCGTTCCCGCGCTCACGGTCCGCACCGTCCGCGCCGCCTCGAACTCCTCCGCCATCGGCGATCCCGCCAACGCCGTCTCCGTGACAATCTCGGTCGCGCAAGACGACGCCTCCGTCCCCGTGCTCCTGCGCGGCAACCCCTTGTTTGAAACCGGGGCGGGCGGCGTCACCAACTCCCACGCCTACGATTTCGGCGACTACGATCCCGGAACCCGCTCCTTCACCGAAGACCCTGACGGCGCTTGTTTCCGCGCAATCTCCTCCGCGTCCTCCGCGCCTTTGACCGAGACGGAGATCTCTGACTCCGCCTTCGGCCGCGTCCTGCTCAAAGAGACCCGACACGCCGTCACGGATGAAATCCTGTCATGGGAGACGCGGGAGTACGACTCCCTGGGGCGGCACATTTCGTCCGCCTTCTCCGACGGCACCGCCCTTTCCAACATCTGGGGCTGCTGCCGCCTCGACGCCGAGGTCCGGCGCGACGGCGCCCGCGCGGAAACCTGGGAGATACCCGGATTCCCGCTCTGGTCCGCCGAAGCCGAGACCTCCCTCGGGAACCTGCCCGGCCTTGACGGTTGCTATCCTGTCACAGAGAGTTATTCGGATGCTTCCGGGCGCGTGACCAACACCGTTATATCCGTATGGAGCAACGGCTCGCCTTCTTCCGCCCACGCAAGGATATCCACGACTACAGAATATCCCTATGGCACATCTGACTACATGGTCACAACCGATCCTTTCGGGACGCAGACTGTTTTTTATGTCACACTGGCCGGATCTGCCCGCATCACGACCACCCAGACTCCCGGCGTCACCAACAGTGCCACCCAATACTATGGCGGTAACACGGTTTACACGTCCATCACAACAAACGGTATCGCAACTACGACTTATGCCACAACCTATACGACAAACGGTTGTCGCTTAGACACCATAACCGTGGTGACGAACAGTGTTGCTGTCACAAATATCATCACTGAATACGATTTCCTAGGCAATCTTGTTGCTAACGATCCACCAAATACAGTCATACCAATGGCTTCTGTGAGTTACCAACAGGTATCCAACATTTGGTTCCGTACCTGCGTTGGGCTTGTAGTTTCTAACGGAATGACCAATACGCTCTATACCGTCGTCCGCCAGTTGACCGGGCTCGAACCACCGATACAGCAGCGTACCTGCGTAACAGGAACGAACGACGAGACCGAAGTCATAACGGTGGCAGCGCTTCCCGCGACGAACATCAGGACTGTCACACGTGAAAACATCTTGCTTGGCACGACAGAGATCACTGCGTATATTGGAATTTATCCTATATATTATGTGGATGCTTCGGGTGTCACGAACACTTATTTCTATGTATACGACACAGCAAACCAAATCACCTTGCAATCGCAGGCACAGGAAAGTTTCGGCTTCGGCATACTTGGGCTTTTCCCAACCTTTGATGAGATCGTGGCGATGATTCGTAGTCATTTCGAATCCCTAAGAATAAAACTTACAGGCCAGTTAACATCTCTATGCCCAGAAAAAGCGACACAACTAGAAGGCAAGCGAGACTGCTGCAATCCATCCGACTGCAAGACGGATGCAAAGATTATGGCTTCCAGATATATCGCGGCACTGGAGTCTGCTTGGTGGGCTCGCACGGTACCGGTTGGTGGGTTTATAGGAAATGTCATGATTGATCTGGCCGGAGGAAACGGACTCAATTATCCCGAGGATATCGGACCGGGATTGGTTTGCGACGGTTGGAGAGGAATGGCTGAAATGGTGTTGTTTCCTGTGACATCAAAATCAAACTGCTGGAATTTTGAAAACGGGAAAAGAAACGGGTTAATAACGTTATTCACAGGAGAACCCGCGCATGTCTGGGCAATTCTACAATCAGCTAATGGTTCAGTCGGGTTGGATCCTTGGCCAAGCGGAGGATGGGAATACTAGATGAAAAAATCACAGACAATCAAGCGTTCTACTAAAAAAATGAACGTTCGCAATGGATTTACAATTTTAGAACTGGTTGTGGTAGTGGTTGTTGTCGGGGTATTAACGTTTGCTTTGATACCAGCGTTTGTAAATGCTCTGTCTGGGGCTCACATGACTGTACTTGGATCAAAAGGAAAAGATATTTATATCGCTATAACAAGTGCAAACAGCGAGAGAGAAGTCCGGCATGGTTCGTCTGCGTGGCCCGTCAGAGGAGCGTTCAAAAACAGCACAGACTATTTCCGTCATCTTTTCGATGAGGAAAATTATGGTACAGCAGCTTGGATGCCTAAAGTTACAGGGTTTGATTATACTTTGCTTGCTGGATCTGGTGTGTCTCAATGCGGTAACAACAAACTGACACCCGCTTGCAACGCATGGAGTATTGCCGAATGCTTGTCAGATGAATGGGATGAGGTGATGCCTGTTTTGGTGACTCGGAACGTGGACGCATCATCTTTGGCTTCGCCGGATACCATAACCAATCACCAATGGAGACTTCGTTTTGACACAACATGGGATATGCCATTCGGAGAAAGAGGCATGATCCTAATCAGGAAAAACGGTGCGATTTTCAAAGGTAGAGCTAAGTACCTGAATTATGTTAACGTCTACATGAACGCTAGGCAGATTTTACGCCGCGCGGGTAATGGGGAAATCATTGACCACGACTCGTCGGTTTCTTACCTGACACCAACGGGAATAGTTGTGCCTGGGCCAGAGTCATATGCGAATGGCCTCTCTCATCAATTACAGCAAAAGCAGCGGCTAAGCTGGAGATTGTCTAAAGACATTAAGGCGTTCAAGGCAATAGTTCCAATTATGGCAGTTGGTTGGGGTGCAGGGTATTTGATTTTCTTTCTCGTCTGGAAAGTTATTTGGTTGGGCAAAAAAAAATGGGTGCCACTTTCAATTTCGCAAGTTCTTTTCGCTGTAGCGCATTACTGTGTGACCGTACTATATTCGACGGTGCTTGCTTCTTGTTTTGACATAAACCGCCGTTGGTGTCCGGCATACATTTTTTTATTAGCGGCAATTGGTCAATTCGGCACAGTGGTTTGGATGACTAAGAATCCAGAAGCTAAACAACTCGGAGGAGTGAATGGACTAGTGTGCTCTCTGACACCTCCGTTAGTTGTATGCGGTGTTTTTTGGTTTCTTGTTATACTTACAATGCTTACGTTTTGATTAGGCATCACAATTGGCAGTTTAATACTGATTCGATTTTAGGGAATATTTATGCTTGCCTTTTTACTGCTAAAAAACTCACGCAAACGAACGAACACTTTATGTTAAACGCGTTTGTGATCATAATTATTACCGACCCCCGCGGCGTCCAGACCGTCACCCGCGCATGGCAGGCAGGCGGCGCGGACATCACCGAGACCGCCTCCGCAGGCGTCACCAACCGCGTCACCCGCTATTTCGGCGGGGCGACAATCAACGAACGCTTCTGGGACGGGAATTGGACGAGGGAAACGCGTTCGGAATCCTTCAACGCCCAAGGCTGCCGCGTGGAGACTGTCGTAACCGAGTCCTCGGACTATCCCGTTTTCACAAACAGCGTGACTTTCTACGACTTCTTGGGACGTGTTGAAAGCGTCCTGACCCCCGCTTTCGGCGGCGGTTGGATCACAGCCGCCAACTTCTATGATGGTTCCTCCACGCGAGTCGTGCGTTCTACCAGCACGGGGACACCCGACACGCTCTATGAATATGACGGACTCGGAAACCTGCGTGACACCGCTGTTGACGTCAACGATAACGGCGTGATCGACTACTCAGGCCAGGATCGCATCAGCCGCAGCGAGACATCTTACACCCAGTCTGGCTTCGACTGGTGGCGAGAAACCGCCTCCTGCGTCTGGAGTATCACCAATTCCGCGCAATGCCTGACAAACTCGCTCTCCCGCATGCGCATGACCGGTTTGGGGGCTGTCGCCTCCGGTCAGTCGGGCATCCCTGACGGAGCAATCCTCACCGCGCAAATCGAGCGCGTTGACTGGCGCGGCAACGTCACCCGCGTGTCAACCTATGTGGACGCCGGGCTGGCGGCTGTGTGGATAGTAACGGAAACGCCCGGGTCGGCCCAGCCCGCCATGAGGAAATCCGTGGCGGGGCATCCCGTTTCCGCTGTATCCTCTTCATCCGTGACCAACAGCTACACATTCGACGGCTTCGGGCGGCAGGTATCCGCTACCGACGGCCGCGGTAACACAACCTTGATCTCTCACAATGAACTCGGTCAGGTGGCGTGCATAGAAGACGCGGCCACCAATCGAACCACGTATACTTATGACGAACTGGGCCGGCAGGTTGCCGTTTCCTCTCCGCTCTCCAACACCGTTTTCACCGCATATGACAGTTTGGGCAACGTCATCCGGACATGGGGCGCGACTTATCCTGTCGAGTACGGATACGACACGCGCAACCTCAGGGTCTCGATGAAGACCTTCCGGGATGAGAACGGCGATGGAGACGAGACACGATGGCTGTACGACGGCGCGACAGGCCTGCTGACGAACAAGGTTTACGCGGACGGCAAGGGCACCGCATACGGCTACACGACATCAGGCCGTTTGGACAGCCGCGTCTGGGCGCGGGGTGTCACGACCGATTATTCCTATGATACGCTCGGCCAGCTTATCGGCATAGAATACAGCGACTCCACGCCGGACGTAACTTTTGCCTACGACCGTATTGGGAACGTGGTTTCCGTCTCGGACGCGAGCGGCACCCGCGTGTTCGCTCATGCTCTTGACGGACAGACGATTTCCGACACCTTGTTTGCGATGGGCCGTGATTTTAAGTTGCTGGAATCGCGCGACGATTTCGGTCGTGACACGGGATATAGTTTTTCAAACACAGTGAACGGCGTCACCTCACATATTGCGGGAATGTGCAATTCCTATGACCCCTTCGGTCGCATTTTACAGGTCAGGGTTGACGGTGTTCCGTCAACGTTCCGGTACGAATATCGGTCTGGCACGGATCTGCAACAATCCCTCTTCATGCCCAATGGTGTTACGCGACAGACAGTCTACGAGCCCAATCGTGATCTTTCCGCTTCGATTACGCACACGAATTCCTCTGGAAATATTCTGGCGCGGCGCACGTTCATCCGCGACGCGTCGGAAAACCTGATCGGACGCACCCAGTACCGACTAGGTGAAAACACCAACCGCGTTGACGTATTCTCGCACAACGCGCGAGGCGAACTGGTGTATGCGGCTCTCGGCACAAACAGCTTCGCCTACAACTTCGACCCAATCGGCAACCGCCTGACAACGGATGAGCCCGGATTCTCTGCGGTCTATTTGGTGAACAGTCTGAACCAGTACACGCACATTTCCAACTCCGTGCCCCCCTCCCAATTTGTTCCCGAGTTCGACGCGGACGGAAATCCGACTTTGTTGAAAGCCGCCACTGGAATCTGGCATGTCACGTACAATGCCGAGAACCGTCCTGTAATATTCTCAAACGAAACAGCCGTAATCGAAATGGGATACGACTACATGGGGCGGCGGTTTGAATATAAAGAAACTGGCGGCGGCGCGGTCACACGCCACGAGCGCCACCTGTACCGGGGTTATCTGCGCTTAGCCGCCTTAGATCTGCTGGGCGAAACGAATGTGCTTCACGCCATCGCTTGGGATCCTTCCGAGCCGGTCGCCACCCGGCCGCTCGCGCTGCAAACGCAGTCCGGCTGGTTCGCCTTCAGCTTTGATCAGGTCAAAAACGTCACGGAGTTGTTCGACGAGTCCGGTAACATCGTCGCCGCGTACGACTACGCGCCCTTCGGCGCGGTCGCAGAATCTTCCGGCCCCGCCGTGTCCATAAACCCGCTGACGTTCTCGTCCGAAATTGCCGACTCAGCCCTCGGCCTTCAGTACTATATCTTCCGGCATCTGAATACACTAGACGGCGTATGGATCGGTCGTGACCCGGTTGAAGAAATGGGCGGATTAAATTTGTATGTTATTTGTGGAAACAACACCTTTAATATTTTCGATCTATATGGTCTGGTGGAAATGAAAACCGTAACGTGGATACGTGTAAGATATGAAGAGGGTAAATTTTCTGTGATCTCTGGAAATCCTCTCGATTGGATAAAAATCAAATGGAAAATTATTAGAAATACTAAAGCGGCCTATGACATTTACAGCCGATACTCAGATGCTCAATTAACATTAGTTGATAGTGATGAACTTTTTACTCAAGAAGTCCCAGAGTGTTACGAATTAAAAGAAATTAGGAAGGGGAATCCAGAGTTTGATGCTGTATATTTTTCAAAGGGTGACGGTTTTTCTTTGATTGAAGTCCGGATACGTTTCAAAACACTTGACGCACACATCTACGGGCCACCGTATAACACTTATTTATGAACTAATCAAGAGGAAGGATATCATGAAAATAGGCAACAAACTGCTTTGTCCTGTAGCACTTGGCATATTCTTATTAGGATTTAGCGGATGTGGACAACCCGAGCTAGATGACTTGAATAACAATGCAGTTGTGATTGTACGCTGTGATAACTTGGTGACAAACGGGCTCTTAATCCATCGCGTGACAGAAATGTGGAGAGATGAAAGCAATCATGTTTTTCCTTATAAGAAAGGAGATTTCATCAATGCTGGAATCCCTGTTGACAAGAGAAATATTGTGGGGGATGAATCTTTACTTATTTATAGAAACGTTAACGGTAAATTGCGTTTGTCTCCCCGTGTCTTAACCATTCACTCTGGCAAGGTGATAGCTTTAGGCAATATTCACGTTTCAGAGATGCAACGTAAATTGGATTCGAAAATGCAGTGATCGAAAATCAAACAATCAGTAAAATTCCTTTCTCCAACACGTTTGCCTATGACACGCTGGGCTGGAGCGCCGGAACCGTCCTGATCGGCGCGGGGCAGACGCTTGACTTCGACGCGCTGGACTTCACGCTTGCGGGTGTGTCCGCGCTGGACAAATACGTCATTGAGGAAACGCCGTCGTGGAAAGAGGAGTCCGATCTCGGGCTTTCCGCTCACGGCGTTCCCGATGTCTGGTGGGACTGCTCCGCGTCCGTCACGCGCCTGCCCGGCCAAGGCGCGGTCACGTCTTCTGTCATTCGTGTTCAGCTCACCGGACTGTCGCCCTCCGACGCGGAGACGTGGGCGCGGTTCGAGGACGGTACGCCCGCGATCGCCGTGCGGAAAAACGCGTTTGGCGGGAACGAGGTTTTCCTCGGAACCCCTGCGTGTCCGCCGGAACTCGTCCGCGCGCTCGTGGATCTCGCGGGCGTCCACCGTTACGTTAAGGACGGACACGCAGCGATTTGGGCGACGGAAGGACGACTCTCGGTGATGGCGGATGAACAGGGCGGTAAGGTGACGTTCGACACGGGAGTTGCAGGTCAGGTGACGGACTTCTTCACGGGGGAGAAAGTCGCGGACGGCCCGGTCTTCACGCTCGACATGGTACCCGGCGAGACGCGTCTTTTTGAATCACGCCTTGTTCCATAACGCCGGGCGAATCAGGGCTTCGGGCAGCACCGGCACACACGCGCGCACGTTTGCCGCCAGCTCTTCCGGCAGCGCACCAGATTCGGCCAAACGCAAATTCTCGCGCATCTGGTCCGGCGTGTCCACGCCGGTCAGCACACTGGCGATATCCGGATTTGAAAGCACATAACGCATGCAAAGCCCCGCCATAGAGCATCCGGCCTCGTGCGCCAAAGACTCCAGCTTGCGCCGCCAAGGCACAACCGCCTCCAACCCCGGCTTGATCCGCTCTTCCGGCATCAGCAGCAATCCCTGCAAGTAAACTGAACGCGCGAACACCGTGATCTGGTTTTCACGCACGACCGGCCAGAACGGCTCGAAACGGCGGTCTAAAACGTTCTGGGGCAGTTGTATGTAACGCGCCGACGCAGCCTCGCTAAAATACCGGTCGCTGTCCAGCGAAACGCCCGCACCGCCGATCAGCCCTTTCACGACCATCTTCTCCAGCAGCGGCAGATAGCGCAAATCATCTTCCCGGTGAAACAAGCACACCTCCAGACGTTCCAGCCGCAGACGCCGCAGCGATTCGCGCAACGTCTCCTCTATGAACCGCTCCGCCTCGGCATCTGCAGCGGCTTTGATCGGAGGTATCTTGCTCACAACCGTCATGGCGCCGCGCAACCCCAACCGCTCCAACGCTTCCCCCAATACCGATTCGCTAGTGCCGTAGGCAGCCGCCGTGTCCAGCGCCGTGACTCCGCCCTCATAGGCTGCTCTTAATATTTCGCAGACCGTATCCAGCGACGGCTTGCCCGCTGTGTTGGCAATGCCGTAATCCAAACCGAATTGTACCGTCCCCAGCATCAACCGTGAAAAACGCATACTGTATATCCTGACTTTATTGACGCGATTGACCCCATTAACGGTTCAATCCCGGTCCATGCCATCCCCTAAAAGCGAAGCGGTTGTGGGCCAGGGCGCACTTTGTCCACCCACCCGGTCCCTGCCATCCCCTAAAAGCGAAGCGGGTGTGGGCCAGGGCGCACTTTGTCCACCCACCCGGTCCCCGCCATCCCCTAAAAGCGAAGCGGGTGTGGGCCAGGGCGCACTTTGATCGTTTAGC
>CAZKZI010000136.1:0-8687 GCA_964557205.1 uncultured Lentisphaeraceae bacterium | reverse complement strand
GTCGCGCCCTACACGGGCGCGTGAATTGAAACAAGCCTTAAGCTCGCCGTCCGAAAGCTTGCTCGTCGCGCCCTACACGGGCGCGTGAATTGAAACCTTGTCGGCGGCAGGAGTCGCCCGCCGAGCGGCAGTCGCGCCCTACACGGGCGCGTGAATTGAAACGCCACCGGCTCCCTGACCTACGACACCGGCGACGTCGCGCCCTACACGGGCGCGTGAATTGAAACATGGCGATATAGGCGTAGTCCTGCGCGTTGCTCGTCGCGCCCTACACGGGCGCGTGAATTGAAACGCGGAGTTGCCGCTGTGGCACTCCGCCGACCTTCGCCGCGTCGGACGACTCGCTACAGTCGGCAAGTGCGACGCAGGGGGACACAAAATGAAAAAAATGCTGAACACGCTATACGTCTCTACCCAAGGCGTATATCTGCACCAAGAGGGCGAGACGGTGGTGGCTAGCCTGAACCGCGAGCCCAAGCAAACTTGGGTAAAATTGTTCTCACATGCGGATTGAATTGAAGGGTGGGGGATGGTAGTATTAAATCAATCTAATCAGCAAAGGAGCGATATGGATATGAAAGCGCAAGAGAATGGCGGCGATATGTCACGGCGGGGGTTCATAGCTGTTGCCGCAGGCACGGTGTTCGCGAGCGGTTGCGCAACCACGCGCAAAATTTACGCAAAGGTTAAGGGGACGGAAATAGCACTGCCGACTTTGCCTTTCGCTCAGGATGCGCTGGAGCCGGTAATCTCGGCGTATACGATTGGTTTTCATTACGGCAAGCATCATCAGGGATATGTCAACAATCTGGTGAAACTGTTGCCGGATTCGCCCTTCGCCGGACAGTCACTCGATGATATCGTGCGCGCTAGCGCCGGTCAGGAACGGCATGCGGCGGTCTTCAATAACGCGGCGCAGGTATGGAACCATACCTTTTACTGGCACTCATTGGCGCCTGCGGGCAAGGGCGGTGGAATGTCATCGGCTTTGGCGGATGCTGTGAAGAAGACTTTCGGTTCTGTTGACGCCTGCAAGGTCGCGCTGGCCGACGCGGCCGTGAAACAGTTCGGCAGCGGCTGGACGTGGCTGGTGGCGGACGGGAAAAACCTGAAAGTGGTCAATACATCCAACGCCGAGACACCGCTGACGCAAATCGGCGTGACGCCCCTGCTGACGGTGGACGTGTGGGAGCACGCCTACTACCTGGATTGGCAGAACCGCCGCGCGGACTATGTGAAGTCGGTGCTGGATAAAATAGTCAACTGGAAGTTCGCGTCGGAGAATTTCGCGCTAGCATGAGAACAGCGATTAATTGAGTTGTTTCAGTCACAAATTTCCGCGAACGAGAGTGTCGCGCATAAATGTAAAACGTTCACCAAAGGGGAAAAATGAAAAGTTCACTGGTGTTTATTGTCTGTGGGTGTGCGGTGTTGGCGGATGAGCCCGCGAAGCTGACGCTGGAGGGGGACTGGCGAGTCAGGGTTGAGGCTGGTGGAGTCTCGGCCATTTTGAATGTGGAGGGACCGGAGACGGTAAAGGTGGAATCCGAGAAGATCGGCTGCCTGCCTTTATACAATGCCAAGGGGGCGGCGTATGCGCGCGGTTATAAACTGGCCGGGGTGCGGTCCCAAGAGTGCTCCGTGCGCGACGCCCTCGATCCGGACTCTCTGAAGGTGTGTGACGCTACCGGATCGAAGTACTACGTGCGCGGCAAGGATTATGATGCGGAGTTGAGCTGGGGGTGTCTGGGGCGGCTTGAAGGCGGCACGATCGGTCCAAAGACGCCGGTCGAGGTCAGTTACGCATACGATAAGATGCGGCTGGACGCGGCGGTGCTGACCGCCGACCGGCGGATCGTACTGCGCAAGGGGCTGCCGCATGTTTCATTGCCTAAAGCGCCGGAGGTGACGTCCGGCGAGCGACGTCTGGCCAACATCTGGGTCACACCGCGGCTGGCACGGCTGGAGGACAAGAAACTTTTTACCGTACTTGAGCCGATGTATCCCGAAGCGCCAAAACCCTCGCCGAGCATTGCCGAACTGTTAATCCCCAAGACCATGACCAAGATCAAGGCGGGCGGGACGGTGCGCATCTTGGCGTGGGGCGACAGTGTGACCGCCGGCGGCTATCTGCCCGAGCCAGACGTGAACCGCTGGCAGAAGCAGTTCGCGCGGCGTCTGCGCGAGCAATTCCCGGCAGCGAAGATCGAGCTGATCACCGAGGCTTGGGGCGGTCGCAACACCGACAGCTACCGTACCGAGCCGCCGGGCAGCGTCCACAACTACAAAGAAAAGGTTCTGGATGTCCATCCGGATCTGATCGTATCGGAGTTTGTGAACGACGCGGGATTGAATGAGGCGGCGGTGTATCAGCGTTACGGACGCATCAGGGATGAGTTCCGGGAGATCGGCACCGAGTGGATTATCCTGACTCCTCACTATGTGCGACCGGACTGGATGGGTCTTTCATCTGAAAAAGGGATCGACGATGACCCGCGCGGGTATGTCAAGGCGCTGAGGAAGTTCACGGAGGAGAACCGCATCGCGCTGGCCGACGCCTCGCTGCGCTGGGGCAGGTTGTGGAGGCGCGGCATACCGTATTCGACCTTGCTGATGAACAATATAAACCATCCTGACACTTTCGGTATGAGCCTCTTTGCCGACGCACTGATGGAGCTGTTCCCGTAAAGTTTTGGTTGTAAAGTTTTGGCTCGTATAGCCAACTAAGGGACCGGTTAATTATCATAATATGTTGCGGCTGTTCGGTTTGCTTTTTCAGAATCGCCGCTAAATTTGCGGTGTCATTGAATTAGTCACGGGAAAAGAGTAATATTTAAACCTTATAGGACCTGTGTCGGGCTTATGGTCTTTTTTGGGGAGGCGGCACAGATGTGACAAGCTGATACTGCGGAAACGCGTTAGGATCTTTATGACAAATTTCACATGGTATGACGTGAGCGATGCCACGGTAGGCTTGCTTTTCGGTTTGGCGGGCATGTTGGGCGGCTATGCCTTGCGCGGGCTCATCGGCCGTTGGCAGGCGGACGCGGTCGAAAAGCAGGCGCAGTACAAGTTGGTTGATGCGGATAAAGAGGTCAAGAATCGGCTCAAGGAAGCTGATATCATGGCGCGCGCGGAGGTGGTCAAGGCGCGTGAAGAGTTCGAAAAGAACACTAAGGCGCGCCGCAAGGAATTGCAGAACATAGAAGAACGCCTGACCGTGCGCGAGGAGAACATGGACAAGAAGGCGATCCTGCTCGAAAAAAAAGACCAGTCGGTTTCGCAGAAACAGGAAGAGGTCCAGCGCAATGCGGATGATCTACGGCAAAAACTGACCGAGGTGGATAAAAAGGGTGCCGAGGTCACGCAGTTCTTGCAGCGTTTGGCGGGTATGACCCATGATGAGGCCAAGCGTGAGATCCATCAGCGAGCCGAGCAGGAGATCAGGCGCGAGGCCGGGGGTCTGATCCGCCGCGTTCAGGAAGAAGCCAAAGAGACGGCCGACCGCGAGGCCGCCAACATAGTTGCGGCGGCGGTGCAGAGGTTCGCGCTTAGCCATGCCAGCGAGATGATGACCTGTACTGTGCCGTTGCCGAGTGATGACATTAAAGGGCGCATCATCGGTCGCGAAGGGCGCAACATCCGCACGTTGGAGGCGGTAACGGGTGTGAACATGTTGATTGATGACACGCCGGAAGCTGTTGTCATTTCGGGATTCGATCCGATCCGCCGCGAAATCGCCAGGCAGGCTTTGGAACAGCTCGTGGCGGACGGGCGTATTCATCCTGCCCGCATTGAAGAGGTTGTCGAGAAAGTGCAAGAAAACATGGAAAAGACAATCATCGAGGCCGGGGAATCTGCCGCATATGAGGCGCATGTACTTAGTGTGCCTTCCGAAGTCCTGAAGTTTGTGGGGCGACTGAAGTTCCGCACCAGTTACGCTCAGAACGTTTTGCGTCACTCGATTGAGGTTGCGCACCTGATGGGGATGATGGCACCGGATTTAGGTCTTGATACGGCCATCGCTCGTCGCGTAGGGTTCTTCCATGACATCGGCAAGGCGCTCGACCAAGAGGCGCAGGGAGTACACGCTCTTTTAGGTGCTGAGTTTCTCAAGCAGAATGGCGAGGAGGCCGTGGTGGTCAACGGCGTGGCAGCGCATCACGGGGATGTTCCTTCGGAAGGGCTTTATGGGATCCTGTGTTCGGCGGCAGACGCCATTTCCAGTTCCCGGCCCGGAGCGCGGGCTGAAACCTTGGGCGTTTATGTGCATCGCCTGGAGCGCCTGGAGGCTATCGCCAACAGCTTCCCGGGGGTGAAAAAGACTTTTGCTGTGCAGGCCGGACGCGAAGTGCGCGTCATAGTCGATCCGGGTCGTATCAACGATAACGACGCTATGGTGATGGCGCGCGAGATTAGTCAGCAGATCGGCGCCAACATGCAGTTCCCCGGGCAGATCAAGGTGGTCGTGGTGCGGGAAACGCGTTGCATCGAATACGCCAAGTGAAGGATGTCCGGGTGATTTGCAAATGAAAATCTTAGTTGTGGGAGACATAGTCGGCAGCACGGGAAGACGTGTTTTCAAAGAGTTGGTTTCGCGTCTGCGCGATGAGAACGTTGTGCAAGCGGTGGTCGTGAACGGCGAGAACGCGGCGGCAGGCAACGGCATCACGCTAGCTTTGGCGGCCGAGCTGTTCAAGGCCGGAGCTGACGTTATAACTCTGGGTGACCACGCCTGGGGGCAAAGGGAGTTGGAGCACACCATATCCAGCGAGAAAAGGCTGTTGCGTCCGGTCAATGTTCCGCCCGGCACACCTGGGCAGGGGCACGTTATGGTGCAGACGGCGATCGGTTCTTTTGTGGCGGTTAATCTGATGGGGCGGGTTTTCATGAACCCGGCCGATTGCCCTTTCCGCGCCATGGACGCTTTGCTGGCTTCGTTGCCCCGCAACGTGCCGGTGATCGTTGATTTTCATGCCGAGGCGACCTCCGAGAAAATCGCGATGGGATATTATCTTGACGGGCGCGTGACAGCGGTAGTAGGAACGCACACGCATGTGCAGACCAGTGATGCTGCGATTTTGCCTAAAGGCACGGCGTATATCACCGATATCGGTATGACCGGACCGGCGCATTCGGTGATAGGGCGCGAGATTGAGCCGGTTCTCAAGAAATTCACCACCGGTATTCCCGTCAAGTTTGAGATCGCCAAGGGACCGGGGGTCTTAGAGGGGGCGATCATCGATATTGACCGCCAGAGCGGCAAGGCGCTTTCAATAACGCCATACCGTTACAGAGAAAACGAGAGCCCGGCTTAGTTAGAGGCGGTGCGGATGGATAGCGTTAACACGAGAAAGATATATTCGATCACAGAACTGGCTCGTCTGATCAACCGGACTATGGAGAACGGGATCGGGCGTGTATGGGTCGAAGGGGAATTGTCTGGTGCCAGGGTGGCTGGTAATTACGGATATACCTACTTTGCTCTCAAAGACACCCGTGCGCAGCTTTCCGGGATCATGACCGCCCAGACGCGGCGGGCTTTGCCGTCCGGCGTGTTGTTCGAGGACGGCAAGCAAGTACGAATATACGGCGAAGTCACATATTATGAGCCTGGTGGCAAGCTGCAATTGAAGGTGTTGACGGTCGAGGCGGCCGGTGTCGGCGAGCTGATGTTACGTTTTGAGGAACTTAAACGTAACTTGCAGGCAGAGGGGCTTTTCGACAGCGGTCGCAAAAAACCTTTACCCGGATTGCCGCAGCGCATAGGGGTGATCACCTCGCCGACTGGTGCTGTGATCCACGACATAATCACGGTGTTGGGACGCCGCTTCCCGAATCTTCATTTGCGTCTTTTACCTGTCAAAGTGCAAGGGGCGGGAGCGGCGGAAGATATCGCCGAGGCGGTCAGGTTCTTTAATCAACGTTACGGGCGGGACAGTGACTGGCCGACGGATTTGCTGATAGTCGGCCGCGGCGGCGGCAGCTTGGAGGATCTTTGGGCTTTCAATGAGGAGTGCGTGGTGCGGGCCGTGGCGCAATCCATCATACCGGTGATTTCGGCGGTCGGACATGAGAGCGACGTGTCCTTGTGCGATTTTGCGGCGGACGTGCGCGCGCCGACCCCTTCCGCGGCAGCCGAACTTGCGGTCCGGCCAAAGGTTGAATTCGAGGCTGATCTCGCCTGCTACGCGCGTGGTTTGCGGAATGCCTTGCAGGGAAGGGTGGTGGAACTTAGAGGACGGCTGGCGGCGGCCAGTTCGGCATCCGCTTTGCGGCGTCCGCTGCAGATCACGGAACGCCGGGCGCAGATGTTGGACTCTTTGTGTATGCGAATGGAGCATGCGGCACGGCACCGGACGCAAGTGCGGAGGCAAAGCGCGTTCGAAACCTTCGCCAGGCTGGATGCGTTGCGAGTGCGGCATTTCGGACAATTGCGGCAGCGGATCGATGTGAGCCGGGTGGCTCTGGCGCAGGCTTCTGCAAGACTTTTGGAGCGTCAGCGTTCGGGTATTGTTTTGATCAGCAGGCAATTGTGGCTATTGAGTCCCTTGGCGGTGATGGAGCGCGGCTACAGCTTGACGCGCAAGGCGGACGGGAGCTTGGTGAGGTCGATAACCGATGTGGCGAGTGGTGAGGCGTTGCGCACGCAGGTTAAGGACGGTGTGATTGAATCAACAGTTCGAGAGTTCGGGCGTTGGGGAGGCGGGGAACGAGTTGTTGCGGCTAAGAAGAAGCCGCAATGGTGAGGGTAAAAAAGATAGCGGACGCCTCGGGGATGCGTCCCTACCGGAGCGGTCCTGGTAGGGATGGTTCCCCGAACCGTCCGCCGAAACTGCGCTATGCGGACACCTCGGGGAGGTGTCCCTACCGTGCGATGCGTGTGCCTTGGTAGGGATGGTTCCCCGAACCGTCCGCCGAAACTGCGCTATGCGGGATCGATTAAGCAGTTGGAGTAAGTGTATTCGACTAAAAGTGGGAGAAGCAGGGGCACCGAACAGATGTATGATTCTAACAACAAATTAACTTGAGATGGAAAGGCAGGGCGGAAGATGTCGAAGAAAGACGAGAAAATCAGTTTTGAAGAGGCGCTTAAACGGCTGGAGGAGATAGTCGAGACCATGGAGGCAGGTGAGGTTGACCTTGATCGCATGGTGGCCTCTTTCGAAGAGGGGCAGAAACTGGTACAGTTATGCACGGATAAATTGAACGAGGTAGAGGCCAAGATCGAAAAAATCGTAAAGGGCGGTTCCGAAGGGGCTGCGGTGGATCAGTTCGAGTTGGACAAATAGGTTAAAGCTCGCTTGAGCGCTCAGAGGCTTTAACCTTCCTCACATTAGGGCCGATATATATTTGGCGGGGACGCTGCAGTTTGAACATCACATCCTCACGGGCCTCTTTCCACTGCGCGATCCAGCCCGGCAGGCGCCCTAAGGCGAAAATGACCGTGAACATCTCTTTTGGGATGCCGATCGCGTGGTATATGATGCCGCTGTAGAAGTCCACGTTGGGATATAGTTTGCGCGACAGGAAGTAATCGTCATGCATCGCGATCTCCTCGAGCTGCAGGGCCAAGTCCAGCAATGGTTCATTGACTTTCAAAGCCTTCAACATCTTGTCGCAAGAAGCCTTGATGATTTTTGCGCGCGGGTCGTAAGTTTTGTAAGCCCTGTGTCCGAAACCGTAGAGTAGCTTGTTTCCTTTGGCGGCTTTGACATCCTCGACATATTCACGCACGCTTTTGCCGCTGTTTTGAATTTCTTCCAGCATGTTGATCACCATCTGGTTTGCGCCGCCGTGCAGCGGACCCCAGAGAGCGCAGATGCCGGCCGCCACCGAAGCGTAAAGGTTGACCCGTGCGCTGCCCACCAGACGCACCGCTGAGGTGGAGCAGTTTTGTTCATGGTCGGCATGCAGTATCAGCAGGACGTTTAAAGCCTGCAATACCTCGGGCTTGATATCATAGGAGCAGACCGGCGAACTGAACATCATGTTCAGGAAGTTGGCGCAGTATTTGAGGTCGTGCCGAGGATAAACGAAGGGCTCGCCGATTGATTTCTTGTAAGAGAAGGCGGCGATAGTGCGCATTTTGCTCAACAGGCGGGTGGCGGCAATGTTGATGGCTTCATCCGGCTCGTCAGGGCGGTGTTGTGACAGTTCAGGATAGAAGGTCGAGAGCGACACCACCATGGCTGATAGAATGGCCATAGGATGGGCGCGATCAGGGTATTGATAGAAGAAGTGCCGCATGTCCTCGTGCATCATCGAGTGCCTGTTCAGCAGGTTCGACCACTGTTCACGCTCATTTTTGTCAGGCATATGTCCGTTTATCAGCAGATAAGCTACCTCGACAAAACGTGAGTTCTGCGCTAGATCCTCCACCGCATAACCGCGGTAACGCAGGATACCTTTTTCGCCGTCAAGATAGGTTATCGCGCTTTTACAGGAACCGGTGTTGACATATCCGTAATCCAAGACTATGGACCCGGTCTGTTTGCGCAGATTGGCGATATCTATGGCTACTTCATTTTCAGACCCAGTTATTACGGGAAACTCATAGGTCTTTCCGCGGAATGTTAAAGAGGCTGTTTCGTTCGTCGGCATTGTTACTCCTCGATTAATTAAGGCATAAGAATATCAGCGCATGGCAGTGCATGTCAAACACGCTGATAGCCGGGTGTCGAGTA
>CAZKZI010000135.1:0-8697 GCA_964557205.1 uncultured Lentisphaeraceae bacterium | reverse complement strand
AAAAAACAATGAACATAGTTTCGAGGCGAGCTTTTCTGGCGGGCACGGGTGCGGCGGTGGCGTTTCCAGTGATCATTCCGGCTTCCGCCTTGGGGAAGAACGGACGGCCTGCGCCGTCTGGTCGAGTCAACCTCGGCCTGATCGGCTGCGGGGGAGAGGGCATGGCGGACAACCTGAAGAACTTTCTCAATAACGACAATACGCAGGTCGTCTCGGTCTGCGATGTGGTGAAAGAGGGGCCGCTGTACGGGTACAAGGCGCACCAGTCCGGCGGACGCGAACCGGCACGGCGTCAGGTGAACGATTTTTATGCGGAGAAGTTGGGACAGGCCGGATACGACGGGTGCAAGACGTTTTCAGATTTCCGTGAAATGCTGGAAGACAAAGACTTGGATGCGGTATGCGTGGCGACGCCGGATCACTGGCATGCGATGATCGGCATCTGGGCGGCACGCAAGGGCAAGCATATTTATGGTCAGAAACCGTTGGCGAACAGCGTGGCTGAGGGGCGCGCGCTGTGCGAGGCGGTCAAGAAACACGGCGTTATTTTTCAAACCGGGGCGCAGGGGCGCTCGAGCGACCCCTACCGCCGCATGGCGGCCGAGTTTATCCGGAACAAGCGGCTTGGGAAACTGCGCCGCATTGAATTGGGCTTGCCCGGCGGATTTGCGGTTTGGGGTAAGACCAGGGAACAGCTTCTTGAACAGCCATTGCAACAGCCACCGTCTTTTGTCGATTTCAATATGTGGCTAGGCCCCGCGCCGGAGCGGCCGTACATTCCGAAGATTCATCTGCCGATGCAGTGGCGTTTTAATTTTGATTACGGTGGCGGGATGATCACTGATCACGGTGCGCATTTCATCGACATCTTGCAGTGGTCGCTGGGCATGGACGAGACCGGGCCTGTCGCTATCGAGAACATCTGGGGTGAGCTGGACACGAACAGTCTGTACAACGTGGCGTCCAAATTCAGCTTTGAAATCGTCTACGCGGACGGTACGCGTGTCCATGCCTCTTCCGAATACAACGAGCCGCAGAAGCGGTTCCTCCGGTATTACGGAGAGGGTGGGCGTGAACTGTATGTGTGCGGGGGCAAGCTGGAAACCAAGCCGTTTGATTTGATCCGGCAGAAGACCCGGGACGATGAGGTGAAGCTGTACGTGAGTAGCCAACACGAGCGAAATTTCATCGAGGGCATCCTGACCGGAAAACCGGTGATTTCACCGTGCGAGACCGGGCAGAGATCGATCACGATCGCCCATCTGGTCAACATCGGGCTGAGGTTGGGAAAGAAAAACTTGAAGTGGAATCCCGCAACGGAACGGTGTGTCAACGATCCGGAGGCGGATAAGTTGCTGGGCGTCACCTACCGCAAGCCTTGGACATTGGCAGGGTAGACAGGAAGGATAAGAATGAGATTTCCGGTTTTTGAAGCGATAATGCTGTTGTGTTTCGGCGCTGCGTGGCCGGTTTCAATCCTTAAGTCGTGGCGGTCGCGGACGAACAAGGGCAAGAGCCTGTTTTTCCTGTTCATCGTTTTTTTCGGCTACCTATCGGGGCTTGCTCACAAGCTGTGCTGGCAGGAAAAGGTGGACAGGGTGGTCTGGCTCTATCTGTTGAACGCCGTGATGGTGGCGATCGACGGTGTTCTCTATTACCGGAACAGCCGGCTTGACAAAAAGGCGCTGAAGCACGAAATCCCCAAGGGATGAGATATGGCGGAAGGCAAGAACGAACGGATTCTTTAAAACCTAAAAGAAGAAGGGGGCGGATATGCGAGTTGGGATTGCGGGTTTCGGCTACATGGGGCGAATGCATTACGGGTGCTGGAAAAAGGTGGCTGGCGCGGACGTTGTCGCGCTGTGCGACAAGGACAAGCGGCAGTTCGAGACGCCTGAGGCGGCAAACGGGAATGCGACGGGCGCGGATGCGTCGTGTGATTACGGGAATGCGGCGATTTTCGAAGATTTCGGGCGCATGCTGGAGGAGGCAAATCCTGGGGTTGTCGACATCACGTTGCCCACTTTTCTCCATGTCCAGATGGCTTGTCAGGCGTTAGCCAAGGGCATTCATGTCCTCTGCGAAAAGCCGATGGCGCTGACTGCTGCGGCCTGCGACACAATGCTGGCGGCATGGAAAGCCGCGCCGGCCGGCACGGAACTGATGATCGGCCAATGCCTGCGTTTCCGCAACGAGTATGTGTATGCGAAAAGCCTGATCGAAAGCGGCGAGTACGGCAAGGTGATCGCCGCAAGCTTCGGGCGATACAGTGCGGCGCCGGGCTGGACACGGGACGGGGGCAAGAGTTGGTTTTTTGACGAGTCCCTCAGCGGCGGCGTGGCGCTCGATCTGCACATCCACGACACCGATATGATTCATTTTCTTTTCGGGTTGCCGCAATCCGTCGTCAGTTCCGCTTTTTATGACAACGATGGCGCGATGATCCATATTTCGACGTTGTATGATGTTGGCGATGCGGCGGTGACGGCCGAGGGCGGTTGGGGGATGGCGAAAAGTTTCGGGTTCGAACGCGGTTTTCAAATTGTTTTTGAGCGGGCCACGCTGGTGATGGCGTCGAATCGTACGCCGGAGTTCTGCCTTTACCCCATGGAGGGCAAGCCTTTCACGCCGGAGTTGTCCGCCTCGGATCCGTACCAGAATGAGATCAACTGGTTTATGGACAAGATTGGAGGGGGTACTGTAGAATCGGTCACTTCGCCCGAAGAATCCCGCGACTCGGTCCGCATTGTGGACGCGGAGAAGGCTTCGGCGAGAAGTGGAAAGGCCGTGTGCCTGTGAGGGAATGAAAAACCAGATGAAAACGATTGAACCGAAAGATTTGAGAGTGATGATCATCGGGGCGCACCCGGACGACCCGGATATTACGGGGGGGGGGCTCGCCCTGAACTTTGTGAAGGCCGGGGCGACGGTGAAGATGGTTTCGATGTGCAACGGCGACAAGGGGCACATGGCGATGGCGCCGGAAGCGCTCGCGGCGCGGCGGTATCTGGAGGCACAGAAGTCGAAGGCGATCTTGGGTGTGGACGAGTACCGGATTTGCGATCATCCTGACTGTGAACTTGAAGTGACGCTCGACATGCGCAGAGAGATGACGCGGCTGATACGCGGGTTCGCGCCGCATCTCGTCTTCACGCACCGCACCTGCGACTATCATGCCGATCACAGGGCGGTCGGCACGCTGGTCATGGACTCCGCCTATCTGCTGGGAGTGCCGCTGTGGTGCCCGGAAACGCCGATACCGGAAGTCAAGCCGGCGATTTATTTCCTGCGCGATGCCTTCATGCAACCTGCAGAAATAAGGCCTGATATCGTTGTCGATATCGGGAACGAGATGGATCAGTTGCTCACGGCCTTGTGTTCGCACGAGTCGCAGTTCTTCGAGTGGTTGGTGTTCGACAAGCAGATTACGGAACCGATCCCGTCCGGATTGGAGGGGCGCAAGGCGTTCATCCAAAAATATTGGATGCTTCCACGCAAAGCGTTCGACGCGGAACGGTTCCGAGTCCGGTTGGAGGAGGTGTATGGCAAGGAGCGGGTACGGGGTATCTGTTTTGTGGAAGCGTATGAGTTGAGTGAGTACGGGTATCAGCCGCCGGCCGATGAGTTGCGTCAGTTGTTTCCGTTTGTTCCGGGGTGTGCGATGGCAACGGCGCATGGTGTGCCGAAACGGTAGGGAGGGGTGAGATGGTAGAACGACAGGTGACGTTGAGGACACGGGTGGTTTTGAGTTTGTTGTACTTTCTGCAGTACATGGCTTTGCCGGTCTGGTTCATCACCTTAGTGCCGTATGCCAAGAGCATGGGGGCAGAGGGGGCTATGTTGGCGTGGATGGTCAGCTCCATGGCGGTCGGCACACTGGCGTCACCATTTGTCGGCATGATCACCGATCGGTTTTTTGCCGCGCAGAAAGTGATGGTTTTTCTGAACATTGCGGCGGCGGTCGGACTGGTTTTCACTGGACTGCAGACGCAAGCTCTGCCGTTGTTGATCATTCTGACATTGACCATGGTTTTTTATATGCCGACGTGGAGCACGATCAACTATATCATCATGTCACATTGTCCCTCCAACGTGTTTCTACAAATTCGCGTCTTCGGTGTGATTGGGTGGATCGCATCAGCCGCTTTCAGTGTGGTCGGTGATTGGGTCGGGGTTAAAGTCAATGGCATGCCGCTGATGTTTTACTGTGGCGCGGCTACGGTGTTTTTGGCCGGTTTGCTGGCATTGCTGGTGCCGGACACTCCCCCCAAGGCGCGCGGAAAGCCTATGAATCTGGTTGATGTGCTCGGATTGCGTGCGGTTTCCATGCTGCGTGATCCAAGTTTCGCGCTGTTTATTGCAATCATGTTTCTTTCAAAAGTGCCGTTTTCCCTCTACTTCGGTTACGGCGGAGAGTTTCTGACGGACATCGGTTTCAAGAATCCGACGCTGGCCATGAGCTTTGGCCAATACAGTGAAATAGTCTTCACGCTGGTGCTGGCTTCCGCAATCAAGAAGATCGGCGCGAAGAACGCGATGATGATCGGCCTGGCCGCTTTGCTGTCGCGGTATGTGTTTTTCTGGCTGGGCGGGGCTGCGGGCGTGTACAGCGGAATTCTGATACACGGTCTGGTGTTTGGCTTCTTTTATGTGGGCGGTCAAATTTACGTGGACTCGAAAGCCGATGGTGCGATGCGGGCGCAGGCGCAGGGGTTCATCAATTTCGCGGCGTTCGGGCTGGGCACGTTTTTTGCGAATTTTGTCAATCGCTCATTTATCGATGAACTGCGGGTGTCCACAACAGACGCGGCGGGACTGGTTCACAGCAACTGGGATCATATATGGTTGGTCGCCATAGCCAGTTCCGGGGTTTTGCTGTTGATCTTCGGTGTGTTCTTCCGGCCCGGGAAACGCTGAAGGCCAACAGGGATTGTTGTCTGGACGGTTACGGATGCCCCGCCAGCTTGTGCTTCAAATGGAAGTTCGCTATTTGCAGAGAGTGTAGAGCACGCCCGCGACAACTGCCGACCCGATCACGCCCGCAACGTTTGGTCCCATGGCGTGCATCAGCAGATAGTTGGTTGGATCCGACTCCAGGCCGACTTTGTTGGACACGCGCGCGGCCATGGGCACGGCGGAGACGCCGGCTGATCCGATCAAGGGATTGATCGGGTCCTTGCAGAATTTGTTCATGACGCGCCCCATAAGGCACCCTGCAGACGTGCCGCAGGCGAAGGCGACAAGTCCCAATGCCAGGATGCCAAGTGTCTCGGCATTAAGGAACTTCTCACAGGCGAGCTTTGAGCCTACCGCCAGACCCAGCATGATGGTCACGATGTTGATCAGCGGGCCGGACATGGTGTCAGCTATGCGAGCGACACTGGGGCCCACCTCTCGCGCCAGATTGCCGAGCATCAGCGCTCCCACCAGCGGCACGGCGCTGGGCAGGAGCAAAGAGCAGAGCAGCAGCACGATTAGCGGAAAGCAGACCTTCTCCATCTTAGAGACATGGCGGAGTTGTTTCATCTTGATCTTGCGCTCCTCAACGGGAACCAGCCACCTCATGATAGGCGGCTGAATGATCGGCACCAGGGCCATGTACGAGTAGGCCGCGACGGCGATCGCGCCAAGGAGGTGCGGCGCGAGCTTGGAGGTGAGCCAGATGGCGGTCGGACCGTCCGCGCCGCCTATGATGCCGATCGAAGCCGCTTCTTTGAGACCGAAGCTGATGGCATCGCCGGTTACCACAGAGAGGCATAGCGCGCCGAACAAGGCGATAAAGATGCCGAACTGCGCGACCGCGCCCAAAAGCGCGGTACGCGGGTTGGCGATCAGCGGGCCGAAATCGGTCATGGCACCGACACCCATGAAGATCATGATGGGAAAAAGGCCGTTGGCGACGCCGAACTCAAAGAAGTAGTAGAGGTATCCGCCCGGCTCGACGACTGACGGGAACCCCTTGACGAGTTCGACCACCGGCGGCGCGGCCACGTTGGCATAGGGCATATTGGCCAGCAGTCCGCCAAATCCGATCGGCAGCAGCAGCAGAGGCTCGAAACCCTTGACCACGGCGAGGTAGATCAGGCCGAAGCAGATCAAGACCATGATGGCCTGTCCGGCACCGTAAGGCAGTCCACCGATGACCTTGGTGTCGTGGCCCTCGACCATCACGCCGGTCGGAGTGCGATAGCCGTTGATCAGGTAGTCGGGGGCGTTCTTCTCCATGAAGCCCTTGATGCCGGTGGTGGCGGCCAGCCCTTTGACCTTTTCCAAGGTCTCACGCCAGTCCGGGTCGGCTTCCGATGTCTGTGCCGCCGCCGCAGGGATGTCGGCAGATGCGGTACACGCGGCTGCGGGCGCAAGGCAGAAGGCAAGGGTCGCCGCATAAATTAAGATGGTCTTTTTCATATGCCTTTCCAATAGCGAAAGTGTTGTAAAAGTGCGGAAAAGTTTTGATGGCGTCGTTAGTTATTCGATAACCACAAGCACGTCGCCTGTGTTGACCTTGTCGGTCTGCGCGACATTGACGGTTTTGACCTTGCCGCCGCACGGGGCGGTGACCGGCGTCTCCATTTTCATTACGTCCATGACCAGCAGCTCATCACCTTCACTGACAGTAGCGCCGGCGTTTACCGAGACGCGCAGAACCGCGCCGGGCATTGCGGCCTTGACCTCGGTCTCTGTGCCGCCGCTAGCGGCAGGCGCGCCTCCATTAGCGGTGGCGATGATGCCATCTGCCACGCTAAAGGCATACTCGCTGCCGTTGACCATGGCCTTGCCGTTCTTCAGCTCGACCGCGTAGGCCTTGCCGTTGACCGTGACTGTGTACCCCGATGCGGCCTTTGCGCCGTCTGCGGCGGCCTTGTCGGGAACTTTCTTGCGAATGCCGAGTTGAGCCTTGCCCTCTAGGAAAAGGATGCCTTTTTCTTGGCAGGCGGCCGCGATGAACAGATTCTCATCAGTCACCGGCAGTCCCTTGTCAGTGAGCATCTTCCTGAAATAATCCAGTGCCTTTTTAGGGTCAGCGTCGTTGTTTTCCAGAACCGTTTTTTTTGTGGGTTCCAGGCCCAACTGTTCCGAAGCGATCTTAACGATTTCCGGGTCAGGTTCGACCGGGGTGTGTCCGAAATATCCGAGCACCATTTTGCCGTAACCCGGGGCGATCTTTTTCCAAGGACCCTGCATGACGTTGTTGAAAGCCTGCTGGAAGTAGAACTGCGAGACCGGGGTGACGGAGGTGCCGAAACCGCCGCGCCGAACGACCTCGGACATGGCCGAGATCATGTCGTTGTAGCGGCCCATCAGATTATTGTCGCGCAGCATCTGCGTGTTGGCGGTCAACGCGCCGCCCGGCATGGGCGACCACGGGATCATGGGCTCGACCTTGGTGGCCTCCGGCGGCAGGAAGTAATCCTTCATGCATTGGCCGAATACTTTCTCGGCCTCGCGGATCTTGTCAATGTCGATACCCAGATCATAATCTGTGCCGCGCAGGGCGTGCCACATCACGATAACGTCAGGCTGGCAGGTGCCGCCAGACACAGGAGAGAGCGAGAGGTCAATGGTGTCGGCGCCGGCGTCGAGGGCCGCTTTGTAGGCCATCACACCGCAGCCGGCTGTCTCGTGCGTGTGGTATTGTAGGCTTGTGCCTTCCGGCAACAGCTTGCGGGCGCGCCGTATGGTTTCGTGAACGATGGCCGGGACCGAGGTTCCGGAAGCGTCCTTGAAGCATACAGAGTCGAACGGTATGCCCGCGTCCAGTATTTTGCGCAGGGTATTTTCATAAAAATCAGGGTCATGCGCACCTTCGCATCCCGGCGGCAGGGCCATCATGGACACCGCCACCTGATGTTTCAGGCCTGCCTCGTGGATGCACTGTCCCGAGAAAGTCAGATTTTCAACGTCGTTTAGCGCGTCGAAATTGCGAATCGTGGTGACGCCGTGTTTTTTGAAAAGTTGGGCGTGCAGGCGGATCACATCCGAAGAGGCCGAATCAAGACAGACGATGTTGACCCCGCGCGCGAGGGTCTGCAGATTGGCATCCGGCCCCGCCACTTCACGGAATCGGTCCATCATGTGGAACGAGTTCTCGTTGCAGTAGAAGAATGGCGACTGGAACATCGCGCCGCCGCCGGCCTCAAAATAGGAGATGCCTGCTTCACGGGCGGCCGCGACGGCCGGCATGAAGTCCTCGGTTAAGACGCGGGCGCCATAGACGGACTGGAAACCGTCACGGAAAGCGGTACACATGAAGCTGATTTGTTTTTTTGCCACGGTTGGATTCCTTGAATAAGGGGTTGTTTGTCTGTAAATTGATTTAGCCCGCGTGCGCTTGGACCGCAGCTATGGCTATCGCCACCATGATGTCATCATGAGAGGAAGCTTTGGCCGCCACGGCTTTTTTCTTGGGTTCCGGATCGGGTAGAATATGATTGAAACGCGGCACGATTTTAGCCGCGCGGCTCATGACCCACACCAGCAGCGCAAGGAAAACGAAAACGATTCCCATGCCCGCCACCATCAAAACCAGACCTTGTGCCAACATCGCCATAGAAAAATCCTCAAATCACTACTAATAATATGCCAATTAATTTTATCGTATTTGAGGAGGTAAAGTATAGGCGAAAAATTTTGTGGACAAAATAAATTAATCCACGCCCTTGAACACCTTGAGCAGTCGCAGCAACGCGGACTGGG
>CAZKZI010000134.1:0-8761 GCA_964557205.1 uncultured Lentisphaeraceae bacterium | reverse complement strand
AAAGCGATAGACCCCCTGTCGGCAACACCTGAGGCGCGGCGGGCCAAGGCGCGGAGGCCTCCGCGGCGGGGCCCTTTACAGAACCCGATGGCCCGTAAAGACGACAACACAATATCATTTTTAAAAGAGACAAGGGACGCATACCCGAGGCGGCCAACCAGACCGGCATCGGGATCGAGTCTTACGGCGTATTGTGCCGAATCCTCCTGACTTCTGGCTTCTGTCCCCCGGACTCCTGTCAGTCGACATAAAGATCCGGAGGCGGTGCCACACGCTCGACCACGGCCGCAGGAGCTTCTGCGACGTTTCGGCCAGTCATCTTGAACAGCACCCTCAAACCTGAAACCATGATCAACACGGCTACCAAACCGGCGCTTCCAAACGCCAGCACTTTTTTGCTGGGGACATTCTCGGGCCATCCGCGACTAACTTTATCACGCAACCGGACAAGTGTCTCTTTCACAGACTTCATTAAGGCGGCACGTCGCGCGCGCGCTGTCTCTTTGCGCTCATCCCGCATGTAGGCCGTGTCCAAATGCCCGCCGATCTTGAAAACAGGCGAGCTCTGGCTTCCATGCGCCAAACGCGGAGACTTTCCCGCCTTCTTGCCTGCTACAAACCCTTTAACCGCCTCAGGTCTATTGCGTGGCGGCGCTGTGTGATTAAACAGGTCAGGCTCACTGTCCGACTCGTCGTCACCTTCCTCCGGGAGCACCACAAAAGCGTTGTCATCTTCCGTGATCGCCGTCCGCACAATATCATCATTGACCTTTACAGCGACTTCCCGGATTTTGGGTTTTTCCACTTCTTCATCTTCGCCGACAGCAACTTGTTGCGGGCTTGTGGACTCCGGAACAACCGCTTTCACCGCCGCTTGCGGTTTAAGCACCTGCTTCTCCGGCATCACAGTCTCTGAAACCCTCCTTGTTACTGGAACCGGCGCCGGATCGACCCGCACCTCCGCATTCTTGAGCCGAATTGACGGGGCGCGTCCGCCGTCATACAACTCCATGAAATCACGGATCAGCGGCTCGACATCCAAGTCGAGGAATTCCGCATACAGCTTTACAAAGCCCCGCCCGTATATAGGCGCGGCTATGCGCCTCAAATCCTCACGCTCCAACGCATCCACTATCTGCACCAGCATGTGCGTGCCTTCCGCCACATCAGAAGGCGAGCACCCTTTCTGAATCCTTGCGTTGCGCAGTATTTCACCAAAAGCCATGCTTACCTCAACCTTCCTCTAGACTACCCTGAATGCGGTTTATTATCCTTAAGTCCACCGGATGATTCCTGATCGTCCTCGCCTGCATCGTCAAATTCCGTGTTTGAGGGCACCTCATTATCCAGATCCACCAGTATCTCGCGCGGGCCGACCCCAACCGGCGCTCCCACAATACCTTTCTCCTCCAAAGTGTCCATCAAACGCGCGGCACGAGTGTAGCCTATCCGCAGCCTTCTCTGCAACATCGTGGTTGAGGCTCGGCGCGTCATTCGAATGACCTCCAGTGCGTTTGAAAGCAGTTCGTCATCCGGGTCGGCTATGACAGCACTCGTCTCTTTCCCCTCAACGTCATCTTCCACGCCCTCTTCCAGAGCGTTAGCCGGATCACTCTCCTTGATCTTGTCAAGACGCAGGGACAACGCCTGATCGTAACAAGGCTGACAGTGCTCTTTAACAAACGCGACCACTCTAGCTATCTCTTCATCGGTGACCCATGCGCCCTGTGCACGGATAAGCTGTGAACCCTCTTTTAGAAACAGGAAATCACCCTTGCCTATCAGTTCTTCGGCTCCCGGACTGTCAAGAATGGTGCGGCTGTCATTAGACTGCGACACCTTAAAAGCCAGTCGCCCGGGGATATTGGACTTAATCGTTCCGGTGATTACATCGACCGACGGCCGCTGCGTTGCCAGGATCATGTGTATGCCGACCGCCCGCGATAATGATGTCAAACGCGCGATGGCCGGCTCGACCTCTTTGCCTACCGCTGATATTATATCCGCAACCTCATCCACAACGATCACGATATAAGGCAATTTCACCGGAATGTCATCCTGCGGCTTCGGCACCAAAGGTGCGCCGTTATCATCAAACAGCTCTTCCTGGGTAGCCACCTGACGGTTGTTGAAAGCCACTATATTGCGGCAGCCCGCCTTTTGCAACATCCTGTAACGCTTTTCCATTTCAGTGATAGCCCACCGCAACCCGTAGGCGACCTTCTTGGGGTCGTTGATGACCGGGACCAGAAGATGCGGCAGATCGTTGTAACAGGTGAACTCGACCCGCTTGGGATCAACGAGTATCAACCGCAGTTGCTCAGGCGTACGGCTCATCAGGAACCCATTGAGGATGGCGTTAAGGCAGACGCTTTTTCCGGCACCCGTGGCACCCGCCACCAGCAGGTGCGGAGCCTTGGTCAGATCGTAAATAAGGTCATTGCCTGCCACGTCTTTACCCAAGGCCAGAGGCACCTCGTATTTACCTTTTTTCCAGGCGTTGCCCTCAATTATCTCACGGAAAGTCACCGGACACGCGCGCCGGTTGGGAACTTCGATGCCGACCGCGTTCTTGCCGGGAATCGGTGCCTGCACCCGCAGGCTGTTGGCCTCCAAAGCCATCTGCAGATTAGCCGTAAGGCTCGCGATACGCTCGACCTTGATGTTGGGCGCAGGTCGCAGCTCGTACTGAGTCACGACCGGACCGGGCGTGGTGCCGATAACCTCGACCGGCACATTGAACTGCCGCAGGGTCTCGACCAATATATCGCAGGTCTCCTCAATGTTGCCGTGATCCGCACTGCCTTTAGGAACCGGATCCAGCAGCGAGACCGGCGGTAAAGGATAAGCCTGTTGCGACGGTTGCCGGAAACCGTCGACAGCATCCGATGCAACGGCAATCGTTGTCGGCGTAACCGTGGGAGTGACCGTCGCGCGCTGACGCTCACGCGAACGCTCAGTCGAAGCCGCCTGACGGGCCTGCTCAAGGCGCTGCCGTAAACTATCCTTGTGCCACAACGCTTCGGCAGAATGGCCAGCGGTCGCTTCCGGTTCCGCCAAACCGCTGTCATCATCCTCATCATGCCGGTTGATATTACGCGCGCGAACGTCTTTTTCGCGCTGCCGTTCCTCGACCCGCGCCCGTCTAGCCTCTTCTTTGGCCCGTCGCGCCGCCTCTTTAATAGCCTGGCGCTGTTTGCGATCACGCTCGCGGTCCGTAAGTCCATCCCCCGCCTCTCGCTCCAAAATCTCATTCGACATGTCCGGCTGCCTCTCCCGCCACCAGCCCGTGATCCTTACAACCGCGTGGAAGACATTGCGTAGACCTATCGCCATCAAAAAAGCGAAAAGCATTATGCTAAGCATCAGCAGACCACCGCCCACCGGACTGAACCAGCGGGTCAAAAGCCGGGTCATCAGCCAATACCCCGCCGCGCCGCCGGCATTAGGCTTAAGGTTCAAGCGCTCCAGAATGCCACTGAACAGCGTTTCCCCGCCCAGTTGCAGAAGACAGCATAAAGCCACCATGAAAAGCCCCATCCAGGCCGAACGCCGCCCGATGCGGAGGTTCTTTCCAGACATCAGCATGATGCTCAACACCAATACAAAGAAAGGTACTACCCACAAGGCGAGACCCAGCAGGCTGTACCCGATGAAAACCGACCATGCCCCGGCCAAGCCGATCAGATTGGCGGGCGGAGAAAAAGGCGGCACATTAAGCCACGAAATATCCCGCCAATCGTAGGTGATCAGACTTAGCAGCGGAAATAAAGCGACCGGAAACAGCAAAATGCCGAAAACGCGCCGGTACACCCGCCGTTCCGCCTCATGTTTCTCATCGCTTTTAACTTTAGTATCTTCAAACATAACAATCCATCAATGAACCTATTGTGACTCTGGCTCGGAGTTAACCTCTGGCGATAAAGGGATCACCTTGACTTTGGGTGGTAACGGGATCAACTTGACTTTGGGCGGTAACGGACGCATTTCGTCGACCGACAGCCCATGCCTCACGTGCAAAATGACATTGACCTCATTTGTCACAGACAAAGATGTGGGAACTGCAGTTCCGCTCACGGATGCGATGATCTCGCCGAAGGTGATGGAGTCGACCACCTCAGAGCGTCCCGTAACCTCTACATCCACAGTTTCCGGTTCCACCCTCCAACGCTGGACTGCCGGTAACGGCTGCGCGATGACGATCGGCACACGCTCGACCTTGACCGTTTTCTTTTCACTCAGTATCAAAACATTCACCAACATTTCGGGTGGATCGACAACCGCGTTGACCGCGCCCCCGGGAGGTATCAATTTTACGTTGGCGATGAATGTCTGCGCGCGTCCGTCAACATCTATCGTATCAGTCTCTATCTGGATCGTCTCCTCATCCAGCGGCGAGAGCCAACGCCGTGATCCCTTGACGACGGCATTAGTTTGCTGGTACACCAGTTCCACCCTGCCCCGTGCCTTGCCTGTAACCGCAGGCGGCGCAACCGGCAGTTGCAGTGACATCGGCACGTCAAACCTGACCACGACCGGATTGGGTTCGATCTTAACCACCCGCAGGCCGCGCACACCCAAGAGATTGTAGGGCTTGATTTTTACCGTCACGGAATCAAGCAGATCACCCTTGCGCTGTTTGGGATGAACCACACAACGGACGTTCGCCACCGATAATTGGTTCACTTCCGAATATGATCCGCGAACTGTCACCTGGACCGAACGGGGCTCAATCGACTCCACCACAGCCCCGGTTATGCCAATATCTATTTCCGCGTCAACAGGAATTGTGATGACCTTGACATGACTGATTTCAGAGCGGATCGCAAAATATGTCAACACTGCTATGATCAAGGAAAATAGTTTCCAATAACCGTTCTTCACAAAAACCATACGCAAAAGCAAGAGCGCCTTGTCAGATCGCATGACCAGCCTCCTGCTTGCCGTTTAAAAGTTTCGAAAAATAAGCCGTCATCCAGTCCGTCAGCGTTACCACGCCCCTTGTTTCATTGGGCATAGCCTTGCGCAGCCAACGCAACAAAAGTTTTTCCATCTTGTCGTCGCTGTAACGGTGAAGCCTGCCGTTGTGCGCGACCGCGATCTTGCCGGTCTCCTCCGACACCAACACAACCAGCGCATCGGTCTCTTCGCTCAGTCCGACCGCCGCACGGTGGCGCATGCCGAAAGTGCTGAGGTCGCCCTGGTTGGAAACCGGGAAGAGGCAGTGCGCCGCGGCGATCGTACCGTCCCGAATGATTATTCCGCCGTCATGCAAAGGCAGAGGCGGTGTGAAAATCGAAACCAGCAGTTCGTGACTCACCAGCGCGTTCAACTTCACGCCGGTTTCCTCATAACCGTTCAGCGCGATGCCGCGCTCCACCGCGATCAGCGCGCCTATCCGGCTCTTGCCAAGGTTGATCACGCTGCGGCACAATTTCTCCGGCACAGACTCCTGCCGGGCTACATAGTGCCGACCGAAAAGCTTCTGCCCCCCAACCAGAGCCAACACACGCCTGATCTCCTGCTGGAAGACCACCACCATGCTCAACGCCAGATAAACCAAAAGAAAATAAACAACCCTGGCCAGAACGTCAAACCTGAACATATAGGTGAAAAGTAGCAGAGAGACTACCATTACGCAAAAACCCAACAGAACTTGAGCGCTGCGGGTGCCTCTTACAAAGCGAATGAGAGCATATATCCCGAAATACAGGATCATGATCTGCATCACATCGTTTAGCCCGATCTGTAAACCCTCAAACATATTTACCTTGCGCCATCAACTCTCGCCAACTCGCCTGTCATCTTCAATGCCTGCCGTGTCGCTTTGACATCATGTGCCCGGATCACCGCGGCGCCCTGCAAAGCGCACCATACCGCCACGCCGACACTGCCGCCCAGCCGTTCCTCGGCGACCGGCTCATCGCACAGTTCTCCGATAAACCTCTTGCGCGAAGCCCCGATCAGAACCGGAGCCAACCGCGAAAGCCGCGGTATCGCCGCCAACAGCGCCAGATTGTGTTCCGTCGTCTTCGCGAAGCCTATGCCCGGGTCAATCATGACGCGATCCTGCGCTATTCCCCTCTCCATGCAGAAGGCCAAGGCCGCGGCTAGACAGCGCTCGACCTCTGCCACCACATCGTCATAAACAGCCTTCGAAAGCATTGTCCGAGGTGTTCCGCGCATGTGCATCGTGATCAGACCGCACCCGCTTTCACGTACCACGTCAGCGATCGCAGGTACATCCGCTAAAGGCATAACTTCGTTCACAATGCAGGCACCGGCTGCTATGGCCTCGCGTGCCACCGCAGGACGCCGGGTGTCAATGGATACAGGCACACCGCATTTGGCGCAAAGCTCGCGGACTACCGGGATCACACGCCTCAGCTCTTCAACCTCGCTCACCTCCTCGGCACCAGGACGGGTCGACTCTCCGCCGATGTCCAAAATGTCGGCCCCTTCCTCAACCAGTTCCAAGCCGTGCTCTACCGCTTTTCCCGCATCGAACCACAAGCCGCCATCCGAAAAAGAGTCTGGCGTAACATTGACGATGCCCATGACAAGCGGAGCTTTGATATAAACCAACCGGTCACGACAACGCCAAACTCTTTCTCCAGGTACAGTCATTGAACCAAACCCCACGCCGTCAAGCGGCGAGCTAAACCAGTGCCTTACTGTTTAACGTTTACGAAAAATCCGTCTTTATCCGTGGTTATGAAATTGGGCTGCGGCCTTCGCCCGCGTTAGTCAGATCAGGGACAATTGATCCTTTTGCCTCTTCCTGCTTGCAGCTTTCGTCTGTTTCCGCCTTAAAAAGCTTCTCGACATCCCGCCCGTCCATAGTTTCGCACTCAAACAACTTTTCCACCAGTTTTTCGAGCTTGTCGCGGTTGGCTACAATCATGTCAGAAGCCGTTTTATATGCATCGTCAACGATCCGCAGCACTTCTTCGTCAATCTGCTTGGCTGTGTCTTCGCTATACGCTTGGTTGCGCACCACCTCGCGCCCCAAAAACAGGGTCTCCTGGTTGTCGCCGAATGACTGGAACCCGAAGACGTCGCTCATGCCGAATGCGCATACCATGCTGCGGGCGATGTCACTGGCCATCTTTATGTCCATCCTGGCGCCAGTCGATAAATCGCCCGTGAACAGCTTCTCGGCGATCCTGCCGCCCATCAGCACCACCAACTGATCCATCAATTCGCTTTTTGTCCGGTTTAACACATCACGGTTCGGTAAGGACATCGTGGCACCCAACGCCTGACCGCGCGGTATTATGGTGACCTTGTGCAGAGGCTCGGCATGCTCACACATCACCTGCAGCAAGGCGTGCCCGGACTCATGCCACGCGGTTATGCGCTTCTCCTTGTCCTCCATCGCGCGGCTGCGCCGTTCACGTCCCCACAGCACCTTGTCGCGCGCCTCCTCAAGATCACTTTGCTCAACCCACGGTTTGCCGTCGCGCGCAGCCAGCAAGGCGGCTTCATTCAGCAGATTGGCTAGGTCAGCCCCCGAAAAGCCTGGCGTACCGCGCGATATCCGCGAAAAGTCGGCATGCGGCGAAAGCTTGATCTTTTCGGCATGCATCCGCAAAATCTCCTCGCGTCCCGCCAGCGTCGGCAGGTCGATCACAATCCGACGGTCGAAACGCCCGGGCCGCAACAAGGCGGTGTCAAGAACGTCAGCCCGGTTGGTGGCGGCTATGATGATCACGCCCTCGGAAGTGTCGAACCCGTCCATCTCCACCAGCAAAGCGTTGAGCGTCTGTTCGCGCTCGTCATGGCCGCCGCCTATTCCCGAAAACCGGCTGCGTCCGACCGCGTCGATCTCGTCAATGAAGATCAGGCACGGCGCGTGCTTCTTGCCCTGCTCGAACATGTCGCGCACGCGTGACGCGCCAACGCCGACAAACATCTCCACAAAGTCAGAACCGCTAATGCTAAAGAACGGCACGTCGGCCTCTCCGGCGATGGCCTTCGCCAGCAACGTCTTGCCCGTCCCCGGGGGGCCCATCAACAGCACGCCTTTGGGTATGCACCCGCCCAGCTTCTGGAACCTCTGCGGGTCTTTCAGAAATTCCACTATCTCCTGAACCTCTTCCTTCGCCTCTTTAATGCCGGCTACATTCGCGAAGGTCAGCTTCTTCTTATCCTGATTCAGCAGCTTGGCCCGGCTCTTGCCGAAACTCATCGCCCCCATGTTGGCGGATTTGATCTGACGAATGAACACAAAGTACAGCAGGGCTAGAAACAGAAAGATGAAAAAAAACTCACGCAACAGCGGCCCGAAAAAATTGTTGTTGTAAACCAACGGACAAGGGATCTCTTTCTCCAGCAGAAACGCATCCATGTTTTCTGAAGGGATCAGGTTCACCTTGAACCGCTCTTTCACCCCTCCCTTCAACGACCCCTGCATATATGTCAAGCCGTTCGATTCGCGCACAAGCTCGACTTTCTCGATCATCCCTTGTTCGGCCAGACGCCGGAACTCCAACTGATCCATAACCTTATGCTCACCCTCGGTTTTGCCGAAAGTCATCCATAGCATCATGACCAGCAGCATCCCAACCACCAGCCAGGCTCCTAAAACACGCTTTGGCGGCATAGCCCCTGAAGTCGCTTCACTCTCTTTCTTTTTACCGCCTCGCGAGGAAGACAACGGCGGCGGATCGGAAACCTGACGGTTTTTAAGATTATCTTTGGACATATATATCATAATACTTTCAACTGTGTCATAGAGGCAACCTCAAAAAGAGCGCTT
>CAZKZI010000133.1:0-8807 GCA_964557205.1 uncultured Lentisphaeraceae bacterium | reverse complement strand
CTTCAATTTTTATCTGCAAAATATTTTCGGTGTCATTAATTGTGACGCAACGCGACGTCTGGACCGGCGAGCCGCTGGACTTGCGGCGCGAAGAGGAGAAGATTATCGTCACAGGAGCCTCGCTCCATCTCAAGCGCCGCAACATCCGCGCCGACGCCTCGTGGATGTGAGGGAGGCCGCGACGGGGTATGGGCCAGGGCGCACTTTGATCGTTTAGCCGGTATTCCGGCGCCATCTCGCTTTGCGAGAAAACGAGCTCGTGCGCATCGGCCCACACCCCGTAGCGGCCTCCCTCGTGCGCATCGGTCCACACCCCGGAGCGACCCCTACCTTCCGAATTTGCGTTCTAGCTCGCGGTATGACGTGAAAATCATGGTCGGCCGGCCGCGCGGGCAGGTGTAGGGCATGCGTGTTGCCGCCAGCGCGTTGACCAACCGCACAGCCTGCTCATCTGTGAGCTTTTTCACCACGCCTGCCGCGGCGCGGCAGGCGGCCTTGGCAACAAGTTCCTCGCGCCATTTCTCTGAACCCCGGCGTGTGCCCGCGCTCTCCAGATCATGCGAGATGTTCTCTAACAAGGTGCGGCATGAGACTTGGCCTAGCAGATCGGGCAGGGCTTCGACAATGAAGTGGTCATTGCCGAAATCCTCTACCGCCAACCCCATATCCTGCACGGTCTTCAGGTGCTTGCGCAAACGCGCCGCGTCCGCAGGTGCGAGATGCACGGTCTCCGGCAGCAGCAGTTTCTGCGCGACAACGCCGCCTTTGGCGCTCCCTTCCATCAGCTTTTCGTACAGCACCCGCTCGTGCGCCGCGCGCGGGTCAAGCGTGACATAGCCCTCGTCGGTCTCCAGCAGCAGATAACGCTCGGCCGCCTGACCGAGCAGGCGGCACCAGCGCCAGGGCGCGCCGGATTCCGGTGCAATGAAAAGCGGCAGTCCGCCACCGCTCGGCACAACCGGTGCAGTAGACGACCCGGGCGTGGCGGCATCAGGCAACTGCGTTGCGCCGGGGTAGGGGAAGGTAAAGGCGGGGAGGGCAGCGCCACTGCTGTTATTGATCCGCGCCGCCGCTTCAGGCACGAACGACCGCAGCGACACCTGAGCGTCGGCAGGCAGCGCGCCTGTCCGCATGAACACAGCGGCCGCGGGACGGCGGTAGCCGATGGCCGCGCCGATGGCCGCGATGATCGCCTCGCGTACCTCGGAAGTTTTACGAAAACGCACCTCGCGCTTGGCAGGATGAACATTGACGTCAACTTGTTCAGGCGGCAGCTCGATGAAGAGCAACACTACCGGGCGGCGCTCTTTGTCCAGCGGCGGATAAGCCTCACGCAACGCGTAGGCGATCACCGCGGCAGTGGCCGGACGGCGGTTGACGAAGACATACTGCTCGCCGCGGTCGCGGTGCGTAACGTTCGGCAGTCCCGCGAAACCGGTCACCCGGATCTCGCCCCAGCGCTTGTCGACCGGCCGCAGGTCGGCGCGGAACTCTTCGCCGAACAGGTCGCGTACCCGCTCTTCCAGCGAGGCGCCCGGCGGCAGGCGGTAAAGCTCGCGTCCGTCGGCGGTCAGGCTCAGCCCGACCTCCGGATGCGCCAGCGCCTGCAGTGTGAAGACCGCCCTTATGTGCGCCTGCTCAGTCTGGTAGGCGCGCAGAAACTTGCGCCGCGCCGGCACGTTGAAGAACAGGTCGCGCACCTCGACCGCGGTGCCGGGCGGCACGCCGGCCTCGCGCACCTCTTGCAAACTGCCGCCAAGCACAGCCAGCTCTGTGCCGGAGTCGTCATGCGGCCGACGGGTCTTTAGAATGAAGCGCGAGACCGAGGCTATCGACGGCAGCGCCTCGCCGCGGAAGCCCAGCGTGTCTATGCGCTCGATGTCGTCCACATCGCGCAGCTTGCTGGTAGCCTGGCGCTCGATGCTCAGTAGGGCGTCGTCGCGCCCCATGCCGCAGCCGTTGTCGCTGACCGCGATCAGCTTGCGCCCGCCCGCCGTGACTGTGATCTCGATTCGTCCGGCACCGCCATCAATAGCGTTCTCGACCAGCTCTTTGACCACCGAGGCCGGCCGCTCGACCACTTCGCCCGCCGCGATCTTGTTGGCCACATGCGCCGACAGCACACGGATATGTCCGTCTTTCAACATGCGCAACAGCATGACTGCTTTGGCCGCAATTCGTCAAGACGCATTTGGTGCGCGGGAGAGTTAGCCACGAAAGAACACAAAGAGCACAAAGAGGGTTTTTAGAAAGGCAGGGACCGGCTGGGTCCTGAGTCCTGGGTCCTGAGTCCGATTCTTCCGATTCTTCCCCATTCCCTTTTTTCTATTCCCAAACGCGCTTTTTTTTGGTTTTATAATCGGCATGGATGCCAGAACGAAACGGTTGATAGTTAATGCGGTGACTTTCGGGCGCGTGCCATTCGTGGTTTTGTTCATGGCGCTGGCTGTCACGAATGTCTATGTTCCGGCCTGGTGGCTGGCGGTTGCTGCCACGACCTCGTTGGCCGTTGCCGCGCTTACCGACCTGTATGACGGCAAAATGGCCCGCAAGTGGAACGTGGTCAGCAAATTCGGCGCGATGGCCGACCCGCTGATGGACAAGGTATTTTATCTTGTGGTCTTTCCCACGCTGCTGTGGCTGCTGGGCCGTCAGCCTGCGGAGTCGGCCCACGCGCTGGTGATGCTGGTCTTAACCGTCCTGTATATCCTGCGCGACCAGTGGGTCACCTTCCTGCGCTCGGTGGGGACAATGTTCAATGCCGACTGCGGCGCGAACTGGCTGGGCAAAGTCCGCACGGCTGTGAGCTTCCCTGTTGCCTGCGTGATCTATGTCTACATCTCGCTGCAGCCCTTCTTCCTGCCGCGCGCGCTGATCTATGTGCTGGAGGCCATACTGATCATCATCAACTTCTGGTCGATCATGGTCTACACTCGCCTTTACATGCCCTACCTCAAACGCTCGCTGGACTAGAGAGAAGTGAAGAGTGAAAGAGTGAAGAGAGTCGGGACTGCGCGGCTGGCGCCGATCCGTCCGATCCGTCCGACCTGTCCGATTCTTAACTCTTCTCTCTTTCCTCTTCTTCGTGTCTTCGTGGTTACAAATCCCCCGGTCCCTGCCTTCTCCACTTTTTCCCCGTCCCCCTTCTCTAATCTCTAATCACTCTTCTCTCTGACTTTATAAAACAGCCTCGCTCCGCCCAGCGGTGCAAGCGCTGATGTCGTGCCGCTGTTGCCTTCAACAGTAATGCAGTCGGCCCAGCCGTCAGGCCCGGACACGGCATTGGTCTGGATCATGTACTGCTGATCTTCGATTGACACGAAGGTGATCTCGAAGCCGCCCGCTGTCATTGCTGCCGCCAATATGTCCGGCGCGGGCACATCCGGCGGCGGCTCGGGCACGGTCACGCTGCTGTCGCCGCCGACTGTTTCGTAAGGTCCGCCGAAAGTTGCGCGCCCGTCCAGCTCATAGGTGCCGGGCGCGCCGCTGACCTCATAGAAGAGCGTCGCGCCGTCGCTGCCCAGCCGCACCCATGTCAGTTTGCGTGTGGCAGGGTCCCAGGCCGCCCCGGGCCCGGTGATGTTCTGGGGTGTCAGGCCTTCCGGCAGACTCTCCTCGACACTCCAGACATATACCGCGCCTGCCGGCGGCGTGACAATGACGGTCACGGCCGTACCGCTCACCGACCTAAGGACATTCGCGAAGACCACTTCCGTATCGCCTGCGACAGCCGCCTGTATCTCGGCAGGCAAGAAAAACCGGACGTTACCTGATAAAGCGTAGATGCCGTTAGTGCCAAAGAGTGTGTAGGAGAATATGGCAGTGTTTGTTCCAGAACCGGAATAAGCAAGCGTTCGGGTATCGCTGTCCCAATTGGCACCTGACGGCAAAGCCCCCAGTTCAAGCCCGGCAGGCAGAATCTCGCTCCCCATCCAAACCATTGTTCCCGCTGGCGGCGTGACCGTGATTGTCACGTTGCTGCCGTCAATCACGCGCGTGGCATAGACCGGTTGCGGCAAGGGCGTGACCGTCAGCAGGGCGGCGCGGCTGGTGGCGGTGCCGGCCGCATTGGAGACCACGCAGCAATAGGCGCTGTTGTCATCCGCCAGACTCGCAGCGGCCAGCGTGTAAGCGTTGGATTCCGCGCCCGGTATCGGCAGATCGTCGCAATACCAGCGGTAGGTCAGCGGCGCTGTGCCTGTGGCCTCGACGCTGAAAACAACGGGTTGCCCCTCCTGCACGCTGACGTCTGCGGGCTCGGCAATAATCTCCGGCGGCACATCATCCGGCGTCTCGGCCACTTCCCAGGTGGCGACAAAGCCGAAATCGCCGCCGCCCCAGAACTCGTTCTTGCTCCAGGTGTCCCAGAAGCCGCCGCTGACCCAACTGCTCGAGAAGGTCGTGCCGCCCGAGACCAGTCCGGCAGAGGTGGCGGCCAGCGCGTGCAGCGTGTCGTCGCGCGAGCCTCCGACATACGCCGAAACCGTGACCGCCCCGGCACTGTCGAGCAGCATGATGAAGCCGTCCTTGCCGCCCTGGTAGGCGTTGGACGCCTGCGGCAGCCAGCCGCCGGAGGCAGTTGATCCGCCTGCCGCGATCACGCCGTCGCGCACGGCGAGAGCCGTGACATCATCGAGCGACCCGCCGCCTGTGAAGCGGCACCACTCTGTGCGGAAGGCGGTGTTGGTGTCGGTCAGCCGCATCACAAACCCGTCGGTGCCGCCGGCGTGGCTGTTCAGACGCGGGTCGCCCGCCCGGAAATCCGCTGAAAGCGTCCGCCCGCCCACGCAGACCGAACCAGTGGCCGTGTCGTATGCCAGCGCGGTGACGGCGTCCTGACCGCTGCCGCCTAGGAAAGTGGACCAGCAATGCGAGCCGTCGGGGTTGAGCTTGACCAAAAAACCGCAGGGGTTGGCAATGCCCGGCGTGCCGGAGGGCAGGGAGGCCCAACCCGGCGACTGCGTCTCGCCGCCGATAAATATCGAGCCGTCAGGCGCCACTAGGCAGGCGGTCGCCCGGTCGGCGTTGACCCCGCCCAGATAGCGCCGCCAGACGATAGCGCCGTCAGGGTTCAGCTTGACCACCAGCGCGTCGGTACGGCCTTGCAGGTTGGTGCCGTAGACGACACCGCCGACCTCGCGGCCTGCCACATTGCAGGGCTGGTTTGGGAGCGTCGTGTGCCCGGCGGCATATATGTAGCCTGCGGCATCCGTTGCCACCGCGCTGAAGCCATTGGTGCCGGCAAAATCCAGATTGCCGATACGCACGATCCAAGCGACACTGCCGTCGTCGGTGTCCAGCGCCGCGACAAAGGCGTGGCTGCCTTCATCGGAAGGGCTGCCGCTTGTCACGCCAGCAGCAGCGAGCGCTGACGACCCTGCGGCCAGAGCGCGCACTTCGTCGTAATAATTATCGTTTCCGCCGAAATCCGCGGCCCAGTCCACTCCGCCCTGCGGCGAGACGCGGGCGACGAATCCCCGTCCGTAGGCCGAGGTCTCGAAAATCGTATCCGTGCCGGTGTGCATCCAGCCCTCGCCCAGAAAGCCTCCGATGAAGCTGTTGCCTGCCGCGTCGGAAGTCACCGCCAGCACCCCGTCCGTGTCGTTGTCGCCGCCGGCATACGCCGACCATCCCGGCGTCATCGCCGCGCCCGCCGCGCCTGCCGCCAAAAAACCGGCAATCAGCGCAAAGCGCGTCATTTTAAGTATAAGCTGGTTCTTCACAGTCCGACAAGTCTACCACTGGCCCGAATCCGGCGCCTCTCTTTTTTTTACCCTCGTCATTGCGGCCTCTGCGTGGCCGCAATCATCAGGACTCAAGACCCGGGACCCCCGAGCAACGCCGGTCCATGCTTTCTTACCGCTTACCGTTTACCTCTCCACTCCTTCTCTCTTCACTCTTCCTCCCCGGTCCCCGCCGCCCCCTAAAAGCGAAGTGCATACGGGCAGGGCGCACTTTGATCGTTTAGCCGGTATTCCGGCGCCATCTCGCTTTGCGAGAAAACGAGCTCGTGCGCATCGCCCGTATGTCGGAGCGACCCACTCCTTCTCTCTTTACGCGCCCCGCGCAACATGCGAAACTACATCCTCATGGAGATTTTGCATGGCTGCTGAAGAGCTGACCCCCATGATGCGGCAATACCGGCGCATCAAGTCGGAGCTGCCTGAAGGCGTGATACTGATGTTCCGCCTGGGGGATTTTTACGAGATGTTTTTTGAGGACGCGCGCGCGGCCGCGCCGATCATGGGCGTAGCCCTGACCCGGCGCGGCGGTACGCCCATGTGCGGCGTGCCCTATCACGCGCTGGACTCCTATCTGGCCAAGTTGATCCGCGCGGGTTGCAAGGTTGCTGTCTGCGACCAGGTCGAGGATCCCGCCCAGGCCAAGGGCATCGTGCGGCGCGAGGTGACCCGCGTGGTCACCCCCGGCACCGTGACCGAAGATGAGATTTTGGACGCGGAGCGCAACAACTACCTAGCGGCGGTCTACGTCGGCAAAGGTCTGGGACTGGCCTTGCTCGACCTCTCGACCGGCGCCTTCACGGTCGAGGCCGCAACCGACGGCGCCGCGCTGGCCGAGCACCTGCGGCGCTACGCGCCCAGCGAGTGTCTGGTGGGGCGCGAGCAGCGCGACGACCCGCGCCTGGCTTGCGTGACAGGCGAGAACGCTGTTGGTGCACTAACCGAGATCGACGACTGGACCTTGGAGTATGACTGCGCCTGCGACCGCCTGCTGCGCCACTTCGGCGTCCATTCGCTCGAAGGCTACGGCTGCGAGGGCGAGGCCGCGCTGGTCTGCCCGGCTGGCGCACTGCTCCACTACGTCAGCGAAGAGCTACGCCACCAGGTTGGCCATGTGCGCGCGCTGCAGGTTCGTCACGCCGCAGATTTTTTGACGCTGGACGAGGACACCTGCTTCAACCTCGACCTGCTGCCGCGGCGCGGGCAGGATGTCGCCACGACCCTGCTGGGCGTGCTCGATAACACCCAGACCCCTATGGGTGCGCGTCTGCTGCGCGCCTGGATCGCGCGTCCGCTGCGGCAAGCCGCAGCTATCCGGGCGCGGCTGGACACCGTGGAACACCTGACCCGCCAGCGCCTGACCCTGCAAGATCTGCGCGAGCGGCTGACTGCTGTGCGCGATATGGAGCGGCTGATCGCGCGCATCAACTCGGGCCGCGGCAACGCCCGCGACGTAAAAACCCTTTCTGGCTCGCTGCTGCCTGTGCCTGACCTGCGCGGACGTCTGGAGCGCACCGAGGACGCGCTGTTGCGCGAGCTTGCCGCGCACCTGCATCCCCTGCCAGAGCTGACCGCGCTGGTCGAGTCCGCCCTGGCCGACACGCCTGCGGTCGGGCTCAAAGATGGCGGCATCATCCGTGCAGGCTACTGCGCCGAGCTGGACGAGCTGCGCGCGCTGGCCTCGGAAGGCCACGCCTGGCTCGCCAAATACCAAGCCGCGGAACAGGAGCGTACCGGCATCAAGACCCTCAAGGTGCGCCACAACAAGGTTTTCGGCTACTATATCGAGATTTCCAAGGGTCAGGCCGGGTCCGCGCCGCCAGAGTACGAGCGCCGTCAGACCCTGGTCAACGCCGAGCGCTTCATCACCCCCGAGCTGAAAGAGTACGAGCAAAAGATCTTTGGCGCGCAAGACCGCGCCGAAGCCATGGAGTTCGAGCTTTTCCAGGCGATCCGGGATAAGGTAACAGCCGAGACCGCGCGTGTGCAGGAGACCGCCGCGGCGCTGGCGCAGCTGGACGCGCTCTGCTCGCTGGCTGACCGCGCCCTGGCGTTGGGCTATGCGCGGCCCGAGATTGTCGAGGGCGACCTGCTCGAGATCCGCGACGGACGGCATCCCGTGATCGAGCAGTTGCCCGACGCCGGCCAGTTCGTGCCGAACGACACCCTGCTCGACGGCCAACGCAACCAGATCATGCTGATCACGGGTCCGAACATGGCTGGCAAGTCAACCTACATCCGTCAGGTTGCCCTGATCGCGATCATGGCCCACATCGGCTCCTTCGTGCCTGTCCGCACCGCGAAAATCGGACTGCTCGACCGCGTCTTCACCCGCGTGGGCGCCGGCGACGATTTGGCGCGCGGCCGCAGCACTTTTATGGTCGAGATGCAAGAGACCGCCAATATCCTCAACAACGCCACGGTCAAAAGCCTGATCGTGCTCGACGAGCTGGGTCGCGGCACCAGCACCTTCGACGGCATCAGCATTGCCTGGGCTGTTGCCGAACATCTGCACAACAGTCCGCGCGTCAAGGCCAAGACCCTTTTCGCCACGCACTACCACGAGCTGACTGACCTGGCCTTGACCCTGGAAGGCGTGAAAAACTACACTGTGCAGGTGCGCGAGCATGGCGACAGCGTGATCTTCCTGCGGCGCATCGCGCCCGGCACGGCCGACAAGAGCTACGGCATCCACGTCGCGCGTCTGGCAGGCATGCCCGAAGAGGTAGTTGCCCGGTCGCGCGAGATTTTGGCCAACCTCGAAGAAGGCGAACTGGAAGCAGGCATACCCAAACTCGCCCGTCGCCACAAACGCAAGCCCGGCGACCTCCACGGCCAGATGACGCTATTTTAAAGAGATAGAATTCAGAAAACAGAATAGCGGTGCGCGGGGTAGGGACGCATCCCCGAGGTGTCCGAACAACACGGACCTGCGGACGGTTCGGGGAACCATCCCTACCACGCACCCGAACGACAGGGACCACTCTTAACTCTTCTCCCCCCCGGTCTCTGCCATTCTGACTCCTGACTCCTGAATCCTCGGTGCGATGCAACAAAGTTGAATCG
>CAZKZI010000132.1:0-8819 GCA_964557205.1 uncultured Lentisphaeraceae bacterium | reverse complement strand
TCACGAGCTGCGTGGATACGGCGTTTGTCGCCGTTTCCGAATAAGACGCGTCGTACGGAATCACCACGTTCTCCTTGACCTTCGACCACGCCGGGCTGTTGGAGACCGCGTTGACCGCCGTTGTCCCGAACGCGCCATGCACCACGGCCAGACGGGAGGTCAGCACACCGACGGTCTCATCGCCGTCAGTAGATAACGTCAACGTCAGGTCATACACGTCCTCCGCCGCCGGCACGTCTGACGCAAAGACCTGCCAGAGGTAATTCGACACGGTCTTTGTGAAGTCCGTGGTGAACGTCGTCCCGTCCATGCCGGTGATGTCCAACCGCGCCTTTGACGCGTTCGTGCCCCAATCCCACACTAAATCTATCTCGTTGGTGAATACCGTTCCCCAGTGGGCGTTCCGTAAATCGCTGTCCACCAGAATCTGCGCGGAAGGTTCCGCGAAGGCTCCCATTCCCGTCAAAACCAATACTGTGGCCGCAATGGCCGCCAAACGTGTCATTCTCTTCATCACAGTCTCCTTTATTTGTCGGAACAATATTTGACCCTTATTGCGTTAAACAGATAATATTATACACAAGAGTGTAAATCAGTCAATTCCATTGCTAAAATATCAGCCTGAAAGCCTAAAAGCCTGAACGAACACGCCCGGCGGCAGGATCAGGGCCAGGTTCTCACCAGACGGAAGCCGCTGTAACCGTCGCTGGCCGACGGGGGGAAAGAAGCCGCTGTACGATACCCCGAAGCGCAACTCCCGTAGCCGCCGCCCCAGCATCCGCCCCGCGTCACGCGGCGGTCGTTCGTCGGCGAGTACCAGTCCAGACACCACTCATACACGTTGCCGTGCGTGTCGTAAAGCCCCCACGCGTTCGGTGTCTTCTCCCCGACCGTGTGTGTCGTACTGCCGCTGTTGCCGCCAAACCATCCGAGTTGGGGCAGATTGTACGTCGACAGCCCGTCGTTGTAGGAGGTCGTGGTTCCCGCGCGGCACAGGAACTCCCACTGCGCCTCGGTCGGCAGGTCAAAGCCGTCGATCCCCGTTTTCGTCCTCAGTGCGAAGATGAAGGAGAGGGGGTGGACGTAAGAGCCCGTCTCCGGCCAGTCGACCCGCGGCACACTGTTCGTCGCCCCCCGGATGTCATTGTACTTGACGGTTTCTCTCGGAGCCAGACGGTTGGCGGTTTGCCAGCAGGCCGGATAGGTGCCTGTCACGTTTTTCCACTGCTCCTGCGTCACTTCGAAGACACCCGCGTAAAAGACCTTGTCCACAGGCGTGTCAACCAAAGCAGTCCCCATCCCGAAACGGCCGGCCGGGATACGGCGCAGAACGAGCTTTTCCTTTTTGTATGTGGGGTTGTTGGTCACGTCGGTCCAGATGACGGACTTGACAACCGCGACGCCATTCGTTTTAACAAAATCCTCTTCCCAAGCGCCCCATTTGTTCGTGACCAGATCCTCCTCGTACACGTACTCGACCAGCGGAACAGCGTTGGTCAGATCCACGATCATGTAGAGCGGCGCCGGGATCGGCGTAAGCTCCACGCGGAATTGTGTGACCATGTCGTTCACACAGGCCGTTTTTGTGGGATCCCAGACAATACGCCTTTTCCCTTGCGTCACATTGCACAGATCGCCGGACAGAGATGCCGCAGGCAATTCAAAAGCGGTGAGGCCATTGTAGCCGGTCACGGTCATATCCGTCGCTTGCGTGGTCTCACACGTCAGCACATAGTCGATATCCACCAGCCGGCTCCAGGGCCAGCGCTGCCGCACCTTCACATCGCTGACCGTCGGGCCGTCCGCGAACGCACTCACCGACAGGCATCCGACCAGCGCAAACATCGTCATTCTGAACATTTTTATCGTTTTCATTTTCGTTTTTCCGTTATTGCCCGACACGAAACGACCTGAAACACCCCGTGTCGACGTCCTTCACTTTGGGACTTCTATACGAGCACTCACACACATCAGAACGAACCGCACAATATTCTGGCGCTAGCCTAGAACGTTTCACCCGTCACTTAACATATATTATTATAGGGGGGGGCTGAAAATAGTCAATCCAACCCATAAATAATTTATTTCCAGCGACAGCGCCGGCCCGGTTTAATCGTCACGACCTGCACCTCGAATGCCACAGCTACTCTGTTGGCAACAGAACTACGGCCATTCGTTTCGTTGATTTAGTTTTAATCCAAACAATCAGGTCAGTACTTTCAAGTGTGTGTCGGTGCCCAAATCGAAACGTATTGCCCCGTTCAATTTCCTTGCCGTCAAGTGTCAACACAACGTCACTATCTCCCCAGTTCTTAATCACAAAGGCGGGATTGATAACAGGATGCTCTTCGTCGGCCAGAATGTGTAAGTCCAGATGCTGCAGCTCTTTGTTGTCTGCTTTGACTAATTGATACGCACGTTCTGTTTGATCATAGCCAGTGCTGTTGAATGTCTTGCCAGCCAATTCCAGCTTGGGCGCGTTCACCCACGACTTGGCGAGTGGCACAAGATCGGTGACGGACTGATTGGACATACCGTGAAGCATGACTTTGGTCAACCACTTATCGCCTTTATCATAGTACTCCCAAGATCCCGCCTCGCGGGCCCCGATGTGGCACAATGACGAATGCGATGGTCTTTTCGTGGAAGTGGCTTTGTTGACACAGGACGCAACCTGTGATACTGGCCAGTGATTCCAGAAGTTGAAGAAAGTTCCATTTCCATGTCCCTTATACGGAGTAATCACCCGATGTTCCCCATCAGAGCTGGGGGGTATAATAGCGAATGGTTGCAGTCTAGCCTTGAGATTGACCTTCAGAATGTTGACATTCTTCAACTTGTCGAATTCAGGAGCACCCTTCTCTGTCCAGATATATGTCGTGCTCTGCCCCTTCATATTGGCCACGGACACAGCACCCAATTCAATGTTGTCTTCTGGCATAGTGCCCGGTTGGTTGAGGACAATTGATTCTTGCCATTCCATCGATTTGTCAGGTCGCGTGGTATGCGCAGTTATTTTGCGCACGCCTACAGAATCCGGATAGATCGTATAGTATTCATCAACCCAATCACTCCAGCCGGTTTCAGCATCAATGAATGGATGATTGTACTGAACGTCAACCGGGGCATAACGCCAGTGAATGACTGTTCTGGCGTCTGTATTTTCAATTATTCGTACGTGCGAATAGCGGCACTGCTTATCTGACATGGGTTCACAACAACCCTTTGTGTTTTCGCTATCTCCACCTGATCTCTCGACAAACTCGTTTGTATACCAGATGTCTGTGTCGGTTACCCAACAAGGGATATAGCTAGTGCCTCGCCAGAACACAAACTTGTGGATGCCTGTGTCAAATCGCACAACAACGTCGGCATGTGGTCCAATGCGCCACGGCTCATCCCAGGCAGCATCATATTTCAGTGTCGTGTAATGCGCGCCAAATCGACCCGGAATCTTGGGTCCTGAAGGCATTTTGCTGACAGTATCCGCGTGCGAAACAACAATCAACGAAAACATCAACCCAAAAGCAATCGCCATGCTTAATGCATTAAACTCGGATGTTTGTGTTTTCAATGTTTTATCTCTCCTCTACTAGGTTGAAGTATCTGTACAAGGGTAACCTCGCTTCGCTCGGTAGCTTTCAGACAGGGGATCGCGCGATAAACAGCCCTTGACGCTTGTGCGTTACCTTTTCCACCTGCACCCGCAGGCGCAGTCCGAACAAATTCTTTTCCCTTATATCTAAAATAATTACCGGCTTTACTAATCAGCGTCAAGCACAATAATAACTTATTTCCAGCGTGGAAATTGTAAATTAAAATGCCGCAAGTATAAAAGGAAGCGTTCCATGCCTGGATTCGCTATCCTCGGTGGTCTTACGAAGGATCACTAACGAGGAAAGGACCATGGCATGGAACAAGGGAAGCTTACAGGACATAATCGTAAAGGCAAGCATTTGCCTAAAGGACGTTGAGGCACACATCTGCCAGATGTCGGACATTCTTCATATCTCTTAGCTCACGCCCGAACAGGGAAGCGGCCTCGGATTTGAGAAGGCGCTCTTCGATGATGCCGGTCTCTTTCCGAATAGCGTTGATCTCCATCTCCGTCACGGGAGCCCGCCTTCCGGCGTTGCCGATCAGGGTGCGCAAAGCGTTCAGCCCGGTCTCATATTCCTTGCGGACGCCCACAGCCTTAGCCTGCCCGGCGTCTCCCTTCTCAAAGCCGGCATAGGCGAGCAGATTGACCCCGTCCTTGCCTTGGACAAGGGAGATATCATCGAACCAGGCCGTTCCGGATTGCTGCTGAAACTCCAAGAGAACCATCGCGGTTTTCACCGGCTTTTTGGGATTCACGGCGATCGTCCTCTGCTCCCAGTCATGCGTTCCGGCCGAGAAGGCGACGGTATGCGTCTCCGGCCATTGGCCGTCCTGATAATCGAGATACACGTGCATGACGTATGTGTTGGTTTCGCGGCACATGAAGTGCTCGCGCCTGTTCACGATGGCGGTGAACGGTGAGCTGGGAACAGCATCCGCCTTGCTCCAGGCTGAAACCGTGATCGGAGACGCTGCCTTCTGATCCAGCGAGATAAACTGAGCCCCCCCCATACGGCGGTGATAGCGATACTTTTTGTTCGCGGTAAAGTGCTCATCTCCCCAGACCTTCATGCTCGCCCGGCCTGAACGCCCGGTGCTGACATCGGGTGACCACCCGTAGCAGAAGCTCGGCCACGCTTTGCGCAGAGGGTCAAACTTGAGCCCTTCCTCCAGTTTCTTTTGCTTATCCTCCTGTTCAAACAGGGACTCCATACGTGTGACGAGGTTCCGCGCGATAACCGCCCTGGTTCCCAACTGCACGACGCCGGGACCCGGCGCCGTGTTGAACCGCAAGGCTGAATCCGTCAGCTTCCCGTCGATCAGCCTCTCGTTGATTTCGTCGAAGACCTTTGTGTCGGATCCGATCTGGAGCTTCCGGACGTCGCAGGTCACGGTCTCGCTCCCCGGCGAACTGACGAAAAAATAAATCCCGGCATCGATCTTGTCGCCGAAGCGGAATATCCCGCCGGGGGTGTCAGGCTTCATCCCTGTGATTTTCTGCATGCCGGCGGTAAACTGCCCCTGCTCAAAAACGCCCCCAGACCCATCCGTGCGCACCACAGGCTTGTCTTGCGGCTCATCTTCTTTACCCCGCTTTGCGGCGACGCCTTTCACCGTGATCCCCAACTCCGCACAAGGGGCCTCCTGTCCGCCGGCATTGAACAGCGCCCTGGAGATAGGGACATACTTCCGGAAGACCCAGCGGTGATGGTTGTAGACATCGGGTCGCGACGTGTAAAAGGTGTAATGCGAGCTGCACGCGACACCCCCGTCCGTATACCCGAAAAAGACAATGCCGTAGAACAGCTTCGACTTCAGATAAGCTTCCAGCTCCGAGGCGGACATGTGCTGCATGACAAATTCACAGAAAATCCCGTCGAACCCCTTCGCCCTGATCGCCCTAGCCTCTTCAACCGAACACCGGAAGCCTTCAACGCCGGCAACATCAATGTCGCAAACCGATGGGTTCTTGACCATTTCCCTAGGATCGCCGTTGACGGCTATCCCCAATCCGTGCGGGTTAAGCTTGTTCTTCAAGAGTGTGATGAAGGGCCCGGCCATGACCGGAAAGTTGTCGATGCCTATGCCGCCCCTCTTTATTTTTTCGTCCAGCAACCTTTTTACCCGCTTGTTGACGACAGCGGTCGTGAGCGGGTTCTCGGAGGCGAGATCCATCCTGCCTAAAACATTCCCATAGTACCCTTTCGGGGCGTACTGAACGGTCGCGTATTTCGAAAGCCCTTTTTCGCCATAATTGATTTCAGCCCACGCGTCAAAGGCCAAGCGGGCGGCTTCCTCTTTGTCGGCCATTGCGCTGAAATCATAGCGCTTGTCTTTGAGGTTCACCTCAATGATCCCGTTCCAATACTGGAACAACGTCAGATCCAGAGCTTCACAGATCTGCGGTCGTTCCGCCCCCCAGCACATCTCATAGCCAAGCTCCGTAACGTCCGCAATGGTTTCCCCCAGATGGCAGAACGTTATGCCGATGCCGCCCCGCCAGCCCGAATATCCGGCAGTCCCCACGACGTTTTTAAAAGGTCCGGCCTTTGTTGAATCAGCGAGCCCCCTGACCTGAGAATAGCATGAACAAGCCAAAACCCCGACAGCTACCACAATCACTCCCGTTCTCACGTTTACCATGTCACTCCCTTTCCCCCAATGAATGCTTCAAACATACTACCTTTGCAAATCAGCGTCAAACACAATGCGATCGGGCGCGAAGAGCGTCCTCCAGCGCGGGCTCAAAACGGGTCATCCGGCTCCAACACATTAAAATCGCACCCTTCTATGGCTACAATTCCTGGTTGAACCGGATTGTCCGTTGCATTACAGTAAAGCGTTATGAGGGGTGATTGATTATGCTTGAGCATCTTTACATCCACATACCTTTTTGCGACGGCAAGTGCCATTACTGCGGCTTTTATTCGGTCTTGGCCGCACCCGGCCTGACAGAGCTTTATGCCGGACTTCCCGCCGCCGAGTTGGCCGTGCTGCGCGCGACGCGCCAGATTACGGCGCGAACTCCGGTCCGCACCGTCTACATGGGCGGCGGCACGCCCGCGATGTTGGGTTGCGACGGCCTGAAGCGCCTGGCTGACAGCATCGCGGGCAAACTGGATCTCAGTGGCGTGTCGGAGTGGACCGTGGAGCTGAATCCTGCCTCGGTGAACGCGGAGCTTCTCGCCACGTTGCGCATGCTCGGCGCCAACCGCGTTAGCATCGGTGTGCAGGTTTTCGACGACACCACCCTGAGCATGATCGGACGTCGCCATTCGGCTGACGATGCGGCCCGCGCCGTGGGCATGGCGCAGAATGCCGGCTTCGGCAATGTCGGCATTGACCTGATCGCCGGGCTGCCGGGCGTAACCCCTGAAATATGGGAGCAGACCCTTGAACGCGCAATTTCATTGGATCTGAAACATTTGTCGGTTTACGCGCTCAGTGTTGAACCCGGCACCGTGTTGGCCGCACAGACTGCCGTCGGCCTGAAATTGCCTGACGAAGAGGCGCAGCTTGAGGCATTGTCGCATGCGGAGCGGGTGCTGAACTCCGCTGGCTTCGCGCGTTACGAGATTTCCAATTACGCCTTGCCAGGCTTCGAGTGCCTCCATAATCTCAGCGTCTGGCGCGGCTATGATTATCTGGGCTTGGGGCCGACCGCCGCCTCGCGCGTGGGCAGCACGCGCTGGACCAACTGCGCCGACCTCTCTGACTACATCGAGGCCGTGCAGCAGGGCCGTCGACCAGCCTGCGAACGAGAGACGCTCAGCGAAGTTGACAATGCTTTAGAGCGCGTGGTTTTCGCGCTACGGCTGGCGGAAGGCATTGACCATGACGAGATAAGACAAAGATTCCCAGTCTTGTCCGACCGCATCAGCGACTGGGAAAAACGCATGCGGGGTTTGGAGCGCCAGCATATCACCGAGCGGCATGGCCGCCGCTGGCGCCTGAGCGCCCGTGGCCGCGATGTCTGCGACTCGGTCTTGCGCGAACTGATGTGACAGGTCTCGCCTTCTGCCGCGCTTCTGGCGGCGCTTCCCCGTTTCCGCTCATCCCGTTCTTGCTCATCCCGCCTTCCCGTGCCATAATGGCTTAGATTTACATGTGGGGACGATTCCCCCGCCAGCTAGTCGCCAATGTTGCACTGACTGCTGGCTGGCGTGAATGATGTTGGCATGGATTGATCGGAAGGAGTCCAAGTAATGTTCAAACAGATATCTCTGCTTATTGGATTTGGAATGATTGCGTCGGCTATGAGAGCCGAGATCACAGTCAACGAGACAGATGGAGTTGTGCGTGTTGAGATCAATGGTGCCCGGTTTGCGGATTATAACTACCGGGATGTTGCGCGGCCGTATTTGTATCCGATCTTCGGGCCGACAGGGATGCCGATGACTCGTGACTGGCCGATGGCGAAAAACCCTGATGACACCCAAGATCACGTCCACCACAAAGGTCTATGGTACGCGCACGGGGACATTAACGGCCTGAATTTCTGGTCCGAACAAAAGTCTTTCGGCAAGACTCGACACAAGAAGTTTACCATGCTCAAGTCGGGCAAAAACGAAGGCGTGATCAGCTCACTCAACGACTGGGTGGCGCCCAGCGGTACCGTGATCTGCACTGACGAGCGCCTGCTTCGTTTTCGCGCCGACGGCGCCATGCGCAGCATCGACTACGAGATCACGCTGAACGCGTCGCATGGCGATCTGCTCATTGGCGACACAAAGGAGGGTAGCATGTCGATACGTGTGCCATCAACGATGACCGTGAGCGGCAAGGATGGAAAAGGGCATATCGTCACTAGCGAAGGGTTGCGAGATGAGGAGGCGTGGGGTCAGGCGGCGGCATGGGTCGATTACTGGGCTCCGGTACAAGACAAAACGGTCGGCATAGCGATTTTCGACCATCCCTCCAACCCGCGCCATCCGACACGGTGGCACGTGCGCACATACGGGCTTTTCGCCGCAAACCCCTTCGGGCTACATCACTTTGACAAGCAGGCTGGTGTTTCCGGCGACCTGAAAATTTCCAGCGGCGGTCACGTCACCTTTCGCTATCGCTTTGTATTTCACGCTGGCGATGACCAGCAGGCCGGAATCGCCACTCTATACAAGGCGTATTGCGACAGCCAATCGGGTGCGACGGCTCAGCGTCCGCAGTCATCGAAAGCGCCTTAAATCCTCTCGCGACGATAAGACCAAAGCCAGTAGCGT
>CAZKZI010000131.1:0-9051 GCA_964557205.1 uncultured Lentisphaeraceae bacterium | reverse complement strand
CAACGGTACGGCGTACCGCCGCATCATCGCTGGCGTTGAAAAGGAGTACCGAACAGATGTATGATTCTAGCGGCAGGCATCCAGCAACGATCAACTATCAACCATAAACCGTCAACCAGTAACACCGATATCACGCAATGTGGGCAGGAAAGCGGGGAAGGATTCGTTCAGGATATCGGCATTGTGGACATGTACCGGAGAGGGGGCTGCCAGTCCGGCCACAGCCAGCGACATTGCGAGTCTGTGGTCGCCGTGAGCATCACAAGTCCCGCCTTTCATGGTGCCACCTGTGATGCTGAACCCGTCCGGCCGCTCTTCCAGGCAGACACCCAGAGCACGTAACTCGTTGCAAAGCACGGATATGCGGTCCGTTTCCTTGTAGCGCAACTCTTCGGCATCATGCACTTCGGTCACACCATCAGCGAAGCAAGCGGCGATCGCCAGCGCGGGGAACTCGTCTATCATGCGCACGACCTTGTCGCCGCTGATCGACACTGCTTTTAATTGCGCTGCCGTCAACCTGATATCAGCAATAGGTTCCCCCGCTATGGTTTGCTGATTCTCAATCTGCAGCTTGGCTCCCATCTCGGACAAAACAGCAAGCAATCCGGTGCGTGTGGGGTTGACTCCCGCTTCACGGATCAGTATTGATGAGCCAGGCACGATCGCGGCTGCAACCAAGAGGAAGGCTGCCGATGATATATCACCGGGCAGTGTGCAGCGCAACGGGGCGAGCGGATGTGATAATGGTGATATATTCAATGTGAGCGGAGCGACTTCACGTATGTCGGCACCCATAGCTTTCAGCATGCGTTCGGTGTGATCGCGCGAAGGCCCCGGCTCGCTAAGGATGGAAGAACCGTCCGCAGCCAGCGCCGCAAGAATAAGGCAGGATTTGACCTGCGCGCTGGCCACCGGCAAGGCATAATCGATCGAGCGCAGCGGTATCGCGGCGCTGCGGGCAGCCAGCGAGAGTGGGGCACAGCCGTTGACGGAATCAATTCGAACCCCCATTTCTGTAAGCGGGTTGATCACCCGGTGCATGGGACGTTTGCGAAGTCCGTCCGAGCCGTCGAGTATGGCAGGCACACCGGAGGCGGCAAGTGCCCCTGCCAGCATGCGTATGGTTGTGGCCGAGTTGCCGCAGAAGATCGTTTCCGGCGGCGCTGAAAAACCTGTCAGACCTTTGCCGATAACCGTCAGTCGGTCATTCTCTATTTTCCACGCGACTCCCAGACCAGTCAGAGCGTCAAGCATGGCGCGGGTGACTCCCGAGACGAGAAAGCGGTCGATGACGCTCTCGCCTTCAGCTAGGGCGGCAAAAAGCGCTGCACGGTGGGAAAGCGATTTGTCGCCGGGAAGATAGACCTCGCCGTGAAGACATGCAGGCGCGGTCAAAGAAAGTTCGAGGTCTGAGTGCATATTATCCATTTTACATAAATAAACTAAGTAACGAAGGGAAAAACGCCAAGAAAAGTGAAAGAGTGGCAGGGACCGGCGGAATTAGCCACAAAAGAACACAGAGAACACAAAGAGAAAAGTGAAAGAGGGGATAGGTAAACGGTAAATGGTAAAAGGCAATCAGAAATTAGAAACCAGTACCCAGCCGCGCAGCGCCTTCACTCTTCACTACTCACTCTTCCCTATAACCCAGCTCCGCTGGGGCTTAATTCAAGACACCCTTCACTGACGAGTCGGCATCGTTCCACCACCCCGGCTTCTTAGTGGAGATTTTGGCAATGTCTTTGGAGGTCATCTGTATGCCTCGGGCGGCAACTCCTTTGACCAGCACCTCGGCAGGTGTGAACATCTGTTGATGGATTCGTTGCGATTTAGCTGGCTTATACTTGACGAATATCGTTTCAGGCGTACCTTCCTCCCAAAGCAGAACCTTGCTCTTTTCAGGGGCTAGGCGATAATCCTTGTTCTGTATTGCTCCTCCGAACGCGAAGCGCTTGATGTAGGTGAACCCGTAATCAGGTTCTGCGTAAACTGCGGTGAACAACTTATCCCGGTCGAATATGGCGCAGTAGAGGTGATTCTTGTCTACGAAAAACTTATCCGGCGGCGGCATCATCTTATAACGCCCGTCAGGCCACACCACTATGATCTTATCCAGCGACGAGCACTTGAAAAGATCGTCTCCGTTCCGGATTTCGGTTCCGATATATCCGTTCTCACGGTCCAGTTTCAGCGTAAGTTCGGTAGCGGTCAGCGCACGGACCTCGATTTGCGCGAAGGGGGACTGAGCAATTTTGGTAATGCGCGGGTAAAGTTTCGCGTATTTTTTGATGAGAGCTTTGATGTAACGGGTGGCATAAGCGCGCAATGACTTAAGGTTTTTGGCGACTTCGGCTTCTTCAGCGAGAACCTTATTTATCTCCTCGCGGTTGCGATTGATGTCATAACGTGAAATGCGTCGGATTTTAATCTGCAGTAATTGCTCAACATCATCCACAATGATGTCACGGCGCAGTTTTTTGCGGTAGGGTTTGAAACCGTCCAAAACAGCCTGCCGCACGTCTTCATAGGTGGTCTGTTCTTCGATAAGCTTGTAAATGCGCTTTTCTATAAATATCTGTTCCAGCGTCTTGGCGTGAAAAAGGTCGTCAAGCTCGCGCTGGCGTATCTCCAGTTCACGGCGCAGTAAATCAAGCAGTTGTTCAGTACAAGCCTCAAGGATTTCAGTCACCGACATTTCACACGGGCGGTTGCGGTAAAGCACAACCGGGCGACTTGTAATTGCATATTCGCAGTTGGTGAAAGCGTAAAGGGCCTGGATGGCCTGGTCTTGGGTGACACCGGTGTTCAGCGTCAGTTCAATCTCTACTTTTTCAGCTGTGAAGTCATGTATCTGTTTGACCGGCACTTTCTTTTTTTTGATCGCGTCTTCAATGTTCGAAATCAGTGATTCGGTTGTCTGTCCCGAAGGCAGGGCGGTGATGACAAGTTTGTTGTTTTGGCGGCGCTCGATGACAGCGCGCAGTTTTACGCGTCCTGTGCCGTCTTCATATTCCGACACGTCCATCAAGCCGCCGGTTTGAAAGTCCGGCAACACCTTAAAGGGGTGTTTTTTGATGATTTCTATCTGGGCTTCGAGCAATTCGATGAAGTTGTGCGGAAAGATCGCGGTGGAAAGTCCAACCGCGATACCTTCAGCCCCGAGCATCAGCAGCAGAGGCAGTTTGGATGGCAGCAGGGCGGGTTCTTTGTTGCGACTGTCATAACTCGGGATGAATGTGGTCAACTTGGGGTTGAAGAGTTCATTGCGCGCGAGTTCGGTCAGTCGGCACTCGATATAACGGGTGGCTGCCGCCCGATCGCCGGTGAATATATTGCCGTAGTTGCCCTGCCCTTCGATAAGGTAACGCTTGTTGGTCAGGTTGACTATGGCTTCGCCGATCGATGCGTCACCATGCGGATGGTATTGCATGGTGTGGCCCACAATGTTAGCGACTTTGATAAAACGGCCATCGTCTTTTTCCCAGAGCGAGTGCATGATACGCCTTTGGACAGGCTTGAGCCCGTCCTCCACCGTGGGGATCGCGCGGTTGCAGATAGTATAGGATGCGAATTGCAGAAAGTTGCCGTCCATGAGTTCGTGCAACGGGCCTCTCCCGCCGTGAGCGGCAGCCGCAGACTTACGTTCCATTGCCGAAAGGTTACTGCCGCCTTGCGGTTGCGCCTCATCTTTGTCAGGACTAGTTGCGACAGCGGTTTCATTCAAGAGGTCGATATCGTCGAATAGACTCGGCGGCGCATCTGAAGTTACCGCCTTATGCGCTTTTTTCTTGGGTTTGCTCACGATAAAGAGTCCTCGGTGATCACCAGGTTGTCCATGATATATTGCCGGCGCTCGGGAGTGTTGCGGCCCATATAGAACTCGATCGTATCGGTCACGGCATGATCCAGAGAGCTGTCAACAGGCGTTATCCGCATGCCTTTGCCGATGAAAGCCTTGAACTCGCCGGGCGATATTTCACCGAGACCCTTGAAGCGCGTGATTTCGGGGTTGGCGCCACATTTCTTAATGGCGCGCACACGCTCCTCATCGTTATAACAATAGTAGCTCTCTTTTTTGTTGCGCACACGGAACAGCGGGGTCTCCAATATGTAGAGGTGTCCCTCTTTAATGACGCGGTCAAAGAAACGCAGGAACAGCGTGATCATCAGGTTGCGGATATGGAGTCCATCCACATCCGCGTCAGTGGCCAGGATGACTTTCTGGTAACGTAGCCTGTCTACCGTTGCTTCGATATCCAGACTCTGCATCAAGTTGTAAATTTCCACGTTCTTGTAGAGGGCATCACGCTTGCAGTCGCAGACATTCAGCGGCTTGCCCTTGAGTGTGAAGATGGCCTGGGTGTTGACATCACGGCAACTGACGATTGAGCCGGCTGCTGATTGGCCTTCGGTTATGAAGATCATGGTTTCCAGCCCGGTGCCGCGTTGCTTATGGAGGTGATGCTTGCAGTCCTTGAGTTGCGGCACGCGCACCGAGACAGCCCTGGAACGTTCGCGGGCCAGTTTCTTGACGGTGTTGAGTTCCGCACGCAGTTTACTGGTTTCCTCTATCTTGTCTATCAGCTTGCCGGCCTCGGCCGGTGCGCGATGGAACATCTCTTCGATCACGCGCTTGATCTCCGCCACCAGATCAGAGCGTATCTCCTGATTGCCTAAGCGGTTTTTGGTCTGTGATTCGAAAATCGGGTCTTTGAGCCTTATGGAGATGGCTCCGATAATGCCTTCACGCACGTCATCGCCGTCGAACTTCTTTTTGCTGAAGCCGTTGACAGCTTTCAAGACGCCTTCTTTAAAGGCAGAAAGATGTACTCCACCGTCGTTTGTAAACTGGCCGTTGACAAACGAGTAGTAATCTTCACTGAAGCGGTTGGTGTGGGTGAAGACCAGCTCAAGTTGTTTTGAGCGATAATGAAATGGTTGATAGAGCTTTTCGAACTGAGCCTCGTCGTGGATCAGATCCAGAAGTCCGTTTTCTGAAACTATCTTGTCGCTGTTGACCGCAATGACCAGACCGGCATTTAAATACGCGTACATGCGCATGCGGCGCAGCACATGATCTTCACGGAACTTGTATTTCTTGAATATGTCGGGGTCAGGGGTGAAACGCACGAAGGTGCCGTTACGCTCAGGTTTCGCAACTTTGCCGGTCTTTCGCGACACGATCGCGCCCCTGTTGAAAAAAGCTTCCGAGTAGTGTCCGTCGCGGATCGAGCGGACCTCGAAAACCGTCGAAAGAGCGTTGACCGCCTTGGTGCCGACCCCGTTCATGCCTACCGAAAACTGGAAGGCGTCGTCGTTGAACTTGCCTCCGGTGTTGATCTGCGAGACACAGTCAACCACTTTGCCGAGCGGGATGCCCCGGCCGTAGTCTCGTACTGTCACTTCACCGGAGTCATAATTGATAAAAATCTCGACACGCTTGCCGTAGCCCATGATGAACTCGTCAACCGCGTTGTCCACGACCTCTTTCAGCAGTATATAAATGCCGTCTTCATACTGGCTGCCGTCGCTGGTACGGCCGATATACATTCCTGTGCGTGTGCGGATATGCTCAATCGCTGAAAGTGTCAGTATGTTTTTTTCGTCGTAATTATTTGCTGGCATGGCGGAACAGTCGTGCCGACGGGTCGCTAAGGTGTCGGCGCACAATCATTTTGCGGCATCTTCGTTGGTCGGGATGCTTTGGCGTTGGATGCTGTTAATGGTAATAGATTCAATTGGCACGTCACGGTGACGTCCAGAAACCCCCGTAGGTGATTTGGCGATCTTGTCGACCACATCCATGCCGTCGATGACCCGTCCAAAGACACAATAACCGTATCCGGCATCGGTCTTTGCTTTAAAATTCAACTGCTGGCTGTTATCGACCAAATTAATGAAAAACTGGCTGGTTGCACTATCGACAAAACTCGTTCTGGCCATGGCTATGGTGCCGCGTTCGTTGCGCAGTCCGTTATCGGCCTCGTTTTTAATCGGCGCTTTGGGTCTTTTCTGAAGCATATCACGGTTAAAGCCGCCACCTTGGATCATGAATCCGTCTATGACGCGGTGGAATATCGTCCCGTCATAAAACTTGCCGTCTACATAAGCCAGCATGTTGCTGACGGTCAGTGGAGCTTTATCCGGATAAAGTTCCAACGTGATCTTGCCCTTGTTCGTGTCCATTATCAATCGCACGGATTTTGACTCCTTTGGCACTGCGGTCTGCATGGAAATGGCAATTTGGTTGACATCAGCATGCGCAAAACCATAACACACAAAAAACGCTGTTATAAAACCTTTCATGGTTTCCCCCCTTTTTTTATAACAACTTATATTTACGTTTTTCCCGCTAAAAAGCCAGCCTAAAAGATAATTGGCCGGTCTGTAAAGGGGTGTTTATGGAGCGGGAGTCCCGCTCTCCCATAAAAACCCGGTCAGCGGAGAAGATGCGTCAGCGGACGCGCTGGGAGCGCGCGGTCCGGCAGCCAGTGCAGCTTCAGCCGCGCTAACAGCCTGCGCGAAGGCTATCGCCATGCCCACAGGGTCGGAGGCTGCAGCGATGGCGGTGTTGACCAGCACACAGTCGGCACCGAGTTCTATCGCGGCGGCCGCGTGAGAAGGCATGCCCAGCCCCGCGTCCACAACCACCGGAATACGTGACTCGGAAACTATGATTTCCAGCATGGCGCGGGTTAGAATTCCCTGGTTGCTGCCGATAGGAGCGGCCAGAGGCATCACCGCGGCGGTGCCGACTTCTTCCAGACGTTTCGCGAGAACCGGGTCGGCATTGATATAAGGCAATACCGTAAAACCTTCCTTAACAAGCACTTCAGCCGCCTTCAGGGTCTCTATCGGGTCGGGCAGAAGGTTTCGCAGGTTAGGGGTCAGTTCAAGCTTGATCCAGTCGAAACCGCCTGCAGTCCGGGCCAGACGCGCGATGCGCACGGCCTCTTCCGCTGTCCGCGCACCGCTGGTGTTGGGCACTATCACGATTTTATCGGGATCGAGCAGGGAGATCAAGGGATCCCCGGCCGGATTTTTGTCGAGATCAACGCGGCGTAACGCCACTGTCACCAGTTCGCAACCCGAGGCTTCGATCGCCTGCCGCATGGTTTCATGGGAGCCGAATTTGCCAGTGCCTATGAACAGGCGGTTTTTAAAAACATGTCCGGCTATAACAAGAGGTTTCATATTGCAGTGTTTGTTATTCTGTTTTAGTGAAGCTGCGCCTCAAACGATAAAGTAACGCATAGCAATGATAGTGAAGAGTTAAAGAGTGAAGAGTGAAGAGTGAAAGGCGGTGCGCGGCTGGTTGCAGGTTGCTGGTTGCTGGGTGCTCTAATGCTCTGGACCCAGGACTCAAGACCCAGCCGCGCATCGCTTTATATGACCTATTTGACCCATCTGACAAAACCCCCGCCGCGCAGCGCCACCATTCCTAATTCCTAACTCCTAACTTCACTCTTTCACTCTTCACTTTTTTCTCTTTTCTCTTTTCTCTTACCCGCCTCCGACGAACTGGATGATTTCGATGCGGTCACCTTCTTTCAAGAGGGTAGCAGCGTAAGAAACAGCCGGAATGATCTCGCCGTTAAGCTCGACAGCAAAATTTTTGACAGAGGTTCCCAGGCTTTCGAGCAAAAGCTGAAGATTCAGCGTGGCGTCTATAGCGCGTTCAGAACCGTTGACGACAATCTTCATTTCATGCTCCTATTTGTTTGCGGATGGAATGTCCGGGACCGACGCCGATTTCACGCTCAAGTATGGCTATGCGTCCCCGCACACATATTGCACAGGCCGCGCCTTCCTCATCGACGCAAGATTTATTGGGATAAAGCTGATACAGCCGCCTGTATTTGCCCGGTGTGATGTTAGGCATGAAAACATTTGCTCCGCAGCGCAGAACAAGGTTTCTGCCATCTGGCTCCAGCGCGTCGAAAGCTGTTGTCGCTGGCATGTGGGCGGAAGGGTTGAGTAGCCTCAGCAGTGCGATGGTCTTGTAGTAGACACTGCGGTCTTCCAACAGGGGCTTTCCGGCGAAAGGCGTGTCGGGGTGGGCTAGGAACGGACCGCAGCCGATCATGTCGAGATCAAGTTTGGTTGTGAACAGTATGTCGTTGGCGATCATCTCAAGCGTGGTGCCGGGCAGGCCGATCATGAAACCGCTGCCGACCTGATAATCGAGCGCGCGCAGATCGGTCAGGCACTGAAGGCGGGCTTCGAAAGATTCATCTGGGCGCATCACGGTGAAAAGCGCATTTGATGTGGTCTCGAAGCGCAGAAGGTAACGGTCGCATCCGGCTTCCTTGAGAGCCTCAAGCTCTTGGCACCCGCGCACTCCGACTGAAAGGGTTATGGCCAGTCCGGTCGCTTTTTTAATGCGGCGCAAGATTCCGGCCAGTTTGTCTACAGTGAAGAACGGGTCGTCACCGGACTGAAGCACCACCGTGCCGCAACCCCATTTGCGGGCATTTATGGCCGTCCCGATGATCTCGTCGTCACTCATGCGATAACGCGTGACCTTGGTATTGTCACACCTTATGCCGCAGTACCAACAATTATTTTTACATATGTTAGAGAATTCGATTATGCCGCGGAGATGAATGGCCGCCCCGTGCTTTTCCGAACGCTTCAGGTCGGCGGCGGCATAGATATTTTCCCTGAGTTTGCCTTGCGCCTTGAGCAGGCCGGCCAGTTCAACGGCAGTCGGCATCGCGCCTGCGAGCATGCGGTTCAGCGTTTCATAGGCGGCGGTCATGGGAAAACCATCTGTAAGGTGTTTCTGTAATTAGGCTCTTGTGGCACAAGACGCGAACCCGGGTTGTGCATTTTTCGACGGTGCTTCCGGGTTAATGGTGGGCCCAGCAGGACTCGAACCTGCGACCAAAGGATTATGAGTCCTCCGCTCTGACCAACTGAGCTATGGGCCCGCGTCAAAAACAGACGGAAATATAACACGGGACGGCATTGTGTTCAACGCCAAAGGCAAACGGTTAAGAAAATTGAGTGTGATTGCAAAAGATTGCAACCACCAGCCACCTCCTG
>CAZKZI010000130.1:0-9177 GCA_964557205.1 uncultured Lentisphaeraceae bacterium | reverse complement strand
ACCCGCGGATTGGCATTTCCCTGTCAAATCGTTTACACTCTCACCGGTTATGCGACATTTTCCAAAATCAGGCAGTTTTCATCTCAAATGGGCGGGCGACGTCCTGGAGGTCGGTCTCAAGCTCGACCGGCCGTGTCCGGGCCGCGCGGTTTTCCGCACCAACCTCGGTCTGGCCCCGGTGCGCCGGCGGGAGATCATAGCCTGCACCGAATCCGGCGAGCCGGTCTTGGCGCGTGACTGGCATGACCTGCCGCTGAGCGAGACCGCGCCCGGCCATTACACGGCGCGCATACCGCTGACCCAGGTGGGTGTCTTCGAGGGTAAGGCCTGTTTCTTCGCGCGCGGGTCGCATGTGCCGGAATGGCCGGCAGGCGACAACGTGCGGATCAAGGTGGCGCCTGCGCGCACCGCCTGCGCCAACACAGTCTACACCGCTTTCGTACGCCAGTTCGGCGCCGCTTTGCGCCACAACCCACACACAGCGGAGACCGGGCACCACGAACAGGCGCTCGACAAGCTCGGATACGCCGTCATACCGCCTTGCGGAACCTTCCGTGACCTGGTGCGTCAGCTCGACACGATCATGGGCAGGATGCGTTTCAGGATCGTGCAACTCCTGCCTGTGCATCCGGTGCCGACCACCTTCGCGCGCATGGGGCGCTTCGGCTCAGCCTTCGCTGCGCTGGATTTCCTTTCCGTCGATCCCGCCTTGGCCGAATTCGATAAGCGCGCCACGCCACTCGACCAGTTTCGCGAGCTGGCCGACGCAGTCCACAGCCGTTCCGGTCTGCTCTTCATGGACATGCCTGCCAACCACACCGGCTGGGCCGCCACCCTGCAGACACACCATCCCGAATGGTATTGCCGCAAGCCGGACGGTGAGTTCATCTCGCCCGGCGCCTGGAGCGTGATCTGGGCAGACCTGGTGAAACTGGACTACCGTGACCCGCGCCTGCGCGCCTACATGGCCGAGGTCTTTCTTTTCTGGTGCCGCCAAGGGGCGGACGGGTTCCGCTGCGACGCGGGTTACATGATCCCCGAAGAGACTTGGCGATATATCGTGGCGCGCGTTCGCGAAGAACATCCGGACACGGTCTTCCTGCTGGAAGGCCTGGGCGGCAAAGTGCAGGCGACCGCGAAACTGCTGGCCGACGCCAACCTTGACTGGGCCTATTCCGAACTTTTTCAGACCGAGGATCGCGGCGCGTTCGACTGGTACCTGCCGAAAGCCATCGCGCTGGCCGAGCGTTGCGGTCCGCTGATACATTTTGCCGAGACGCACGACAACAACCGCCTTGCCGCTCGTGGCACGACCTATGCCCGCATGCGGGTGGCTCTCTCTGCCATGATCTCGCACCAAGGAGCCTTCGGTATCACTAACGGCGTGGAGTGGTACGCCAAAGAGAAGGTCGATGTCCACAACGCCTCGGCATTGAACTGGGGCGCGGAAAAAAACCAGGTTGCCGAAATCGCACGGCTCAACACCCTGTTGGGCGCGCACCCCGCCTTCGGCCCCGGCACCCGTCTGAGCATGATTCAGCAGAACGACGGACCGGTGCTGGCTGTTTTGCGCGAGGCGCCTGAAGAGCGCAACCTGCTGGTGCTGGTAAACCTGGACTGCGGCCACAGCCAAACCGTGCGCTGGGACGCGCAGCGTTTTTTCGCGCATGAGTCCTGGAATCTGTTGACCGGCGAGGCGGGCGGCATGGTTGCCGGCGAGTTTACCTTGAACGCGGGCCGCGTCTGCTGTCTTACGACGCACCATGACGACCTCTCGCTGTTGCAGAATCTGCTGGAGGGTGACACAGGAGAGCCGGAGCCATTGGCGCGGCGGCGGCGCAACCTGATGGCCTTGCGTGTGCGGCAGGCACTGGCGGCCGGCAACAAAGCGGAACAGTTCTTGGTGACAGATGATCCTGATGCCTTGGGCAAGGCTATGACGCGTGATCCGGCGGGGTTCTGCGCCAGCCACGAATCCGGACTGCCAGCCTGTACGCAATGGTGCTGGCCGGAGGACACGCGGCGCCTGGTCGCAATGCCAGAGCAACAGGTGCTGCTGGCGCTTGCGGCGCATCCTTTCACCGCGGCCTTGAAATCCGGCGGCCGCACACAGGACAGCGCGGAGGCGGTGTTGCTCGATAACGGTCAGTGGGGACTGTTCCTGATAGTGGCGCCTTACGACTCAAAACTAGGCGGACTGCGCAATGAAGAGCGCGAGCTGGCCACCGCAGTCTACGCACCGCAGGGCATCCGGCGCGATGTTTCGGCGGTTCTGATTCCGCCGCCTGCGGGCACGGCGCGCGTCGCCACCTTTGTCAGTGGTGTGCGGGTGCGTGCAGACAAGACTTTGTGCGCCGTGCTGTCGAACGGCGCGGGCGCGATGAGCCACGCTCGCGCGGCCTGGGGCGAGATCGCCAGTCAATACGATTGCCTGCTGGCGGTGAACTCCGATCCTGCCGTGCCGGTAGACAAAACGGTCTTCTGGACACGTTGCCGCACTTGGCTGCGTTACCGCGGCTACTCGCAAGAAATCGGCAAAGACTGTATGACCGCCTTCGCCGCTGATCCGGGCGGCCTTGAAGCGCAGTGGGATTTTGATGTCCCGTGCGGCATGGGCCGCTGGGTACACCTGACCTTCAGGCTGGAACTATTGCCGGGGATCAACAAGACCCGTCTGACTTTCTGCCGCCAAAACCATAAGGGCGGACTCGATCCACATGACGAGGTCACGGTGATCGCGCGTCCGGACATCGAGTGGCGCAACTTTCATCACAAAACCAAAGCATTTACCGGGCCCGAGCAGGAATGGCCGGCGGCGGTAAAAGCGCACGCTACAGGCTTCAGCTTCACACCGCAGGCCGGCGAGACCGTCGACATCGAAGCAGATTGCGGCGAATTCCAGCACGACTCCGAGTGGCTCTACATGCTCGAATACGCTGAAGAGCGTGAGCGAGGGCTGGATCCCAACGGTGATCTTTTCAGCCCCGGATGGTTCAGTCTGCCGCTTAAAAGCGGCGGTCAGGCAACGCTCACGGCCATGCGGCAAGATGCCTGGTCAACGACGGCCGATGAAAAACCTTCCGCCCCATGCAAACGCCCCGCCGGCACACCGCGACCAGTACCTGATGTGCTGTCTGCCGCGTTGTCGCTTTACGTGGTAAGGCGCGACGGGCTGCGTACGGTCATAGCGGGGTATCCCTGGTTTTTAGATTGGGGACGCGACACTCTGATCGCATTGCGCGGCATGATCGCCGACGGCAGACATGACGAGGCACTCGCGATTCTGAAAGAGTTCGGGCGCTTCGAGGATCGCGGCACCCTGCCGAACATTATCCACGGCAACACAGTCGGCAACTGTGACACCTCAGACGCGCCGCTCTGGTTCTGTGTGGCGGCAGGCGACTTGATGACGGCGCTGGGTGACCGCAAAGTACTGGAGGCCACGTGCGGGCAGCGCAGCTTGCGCGAGGTCATGGGTTCGATTCTGTCACATTACCGCGACGGGACGCCGAACGGCATCAAGATGGACCCGGAGAGCGGACTGATCTTCAGTCCCGCGCACTTCACTTGGATGGACACCAATTATCCAGCGGCCACGCCGCGCGAGGGGTATCCGGTTGAGATACAGGCTTTGTGGATCGCGGCCTTGCAGTTGGTCGCTCGCAAGGTCGACGCGGTTTGGGGCGCTTTGGCTGAGCGTGCCGCGCTGTCACTAACCAATCTTTTCACGATGGAAGAAGGCTGGCTGGCCGACTGTCTGCGCGCCGCAACCGGAGTCCCGGCCGCGCAGGCGGAAAAGGAGGACGCGCTACGGGCCAATCAATTGCTGGCGGTCACACTGGCAGTGCCGATGGAGCGTGAGCGGCGGGTTGCGGTGATTCGAGCCTGCGAACGACTGCTGATCCCCGGCGCGATCCGCAGTCTGGCGGACCTTCCAGTCATGACCGCCATGCCGGTATGGCATGACGGCGTGCTGCTGAACGACCCGCAGAATCCCTATCAGGGACAGTACAAGGGCGATGAGGACACCCGGCGAAAGCCTGCCTACCACAACGGCACGGCCTGGACCTGGCAGTTCCCTTTGTACGCCGAGGCGCTGGCCGCGGTTTACGGGGTCAAGGAAGCGCGGTCGGTCGGTCTGTCTTTGCTGGGTACGGCTGTAGACCAGCTCAACAGCGGTTGTCTGGGGCACATGCCGGAAATCTGCGACGGCGACGCGCCGCATGTCGCACGCGGCTGTATCGCGCAGGCCTGGGGGGTGTCTGAACTTTTACGGGTTTGGAAAAAGATTGAGGAGAAAGCATGAAGGCGCTGGTTCAGCGTGTAGCGGAGGCATCGGTAGAGGTAGGCGGCAGCCAGGTGGCCGAGATCGGAACGGGGCTGCTGGTGCTGCTGGGAATCACACACAACGACAAGCGCGCCGATGCCGAGCGGCTGGCACGCAAGCTCGCTACGCTGCGGATTTTTGAAGACGGGCAAGGTATGATGAACCTTGCAGTCACGGATGTCGGCGGATCGGTGCTGTTGGTTTCACAGTTCACGCTCTATGCCGACACGCGCAAGGGCAACCGGCCAAGCTTCGTGGCCGCCGCGCGGCCGGAACAGGCTGAGCCTTTATACGAGTCGCTGCTGGCGGAATTGCGGATCCTTTTAGGCGAGGATAAGGTCTGCAACGGGATCTTCGGTTCGGAGATGAAGGTACGCCTGCTTAATGACGGCCCGGTAACCGTCGAGTTATGTACGGATGCGAAATAGCGAGCAACCAGCTTCGCTAGTTTCTGGGTAGGGGGGGTTATGACTTTAAGAAATTTTTTAACTAATGCGGCAGCCAACCACCCCAAAGCCGTCGCATTGCGTTACTGCCGCGAAAAAGTCTGGCATCAGCGCACATATCAGGAATTGCTGCTTGAGGTCAGCCGCATCGCCGAGGCCTTTGGCAAGCTCGGCCTTATGCCGGGCAAGGAACAGGTCGCCATCATCCTTGATAACGGCCCGGAATGGATCGAGCTTTATCTGGCTGCCGCCGGATCTGGTTTGTCGGTTGTGCCGCTGGATCCCAAACTGCGCCAGCAGGAGGTGACTTTCATCCTACGCGACTCGCAGGCTGTGGCGATCTTCACCGACACCCGTCACCTCTGCATGCTGGAGCAGATTATGCCGGATCTGCCTGACGCCAGATTCATTGTAACAGTCGACGGAGACCCTAAGCCTTTGGCGGACATTGCCGGTCGCCCTTGCCATGATCTTGCGACATTGCGCAGTCAGTTCCAGGACAAACCACTGAAATGGTACAAGGAACATGTGCCTGTGCCGCATGACGTCGCGTCTATCATTTACACCTCAGGCACGACCGGTCAGCCCAAGGGCGCCATGCTCACGCACCTTAATTTTTGCAGTGACGCCATGGGCGGTTTCGCGGTGCTGGGCGAGACGATATCGTCCAAAGATGATTTTTTGATCGTTCTGCCGCTCTTCCACTCTTTCTCGTTCACTGCGAATTTTGTCATACCGCTAGCTAAAGGCTGCGGTATGTTTTTTGTGGAGAGCCTCCGCTCTGTCGGGGACGATATAAAAACCCTGCGCCCGACAGTCCTGATGGCGGTGCCGCTGTTGGCCGAGAAGCTGTTTGACAAGATCGACGAACGTCTTAGGCATAACCGCGTTGCGCAATTTCTGCTGAAGCTCGGTTTAGGCAGCCTGATCGGCAAGAAGGTGCTCAAGGGACTTGGCGGCCGACTGCGGTTCATGTTTGTTGGAGGAGCACCCTGCCCGCACCATGTGCTGGAGGGTTTTCGCCGGATCGGCGTGCCGATCGTCGAGGGCTACGGCTTGACCGAGTGTTCGCCGGTGGTCTCTGCAACGAACTTCAATGAGTCAAAGGTCGGCACGATCGGCAAGAAGCTCCCGAACATCGAAGTGCGCATAGCCGACCCGAACGAGCAAGGCGTGGGCGAGCTTCAAGTCCGAGGCCCGATCGTGATGAAGGGATACTACAACAACATCGAGGCCACCCGCGAGGCTTTCGACGGAGAATGGCTGCGCACAGGTGACTTGGCTTCGATCGACGTGGACGGCTACCTTTCCATTCGCGGAAGGAAAAAGGCGCTGATCGTCAACCGCGAAGGCAAGAACATCTATCCCGAAGAGGTTGAAAACATGATCGCGCGCGCGCCGCTGATTGCCGACATCGTGGTGATCGGCTACACGGTTGGCGGTGTGCCCGGCGAACGTGTGGGCGCTATTGCGGCACCGGACATGGACGTGATCAAAGCCGCACGGAACGGCCAGGAACCGGAGTGGCAGGAGATTGAGGAAATGGTGCGAAAGGCCATACGCGAGGCATGCGACAATCTGGCCGAATACAAGCACCCGCGCAAGATCCATGTCAGCCGCGAACCGCTGGAGCGCACCTCGGTGCAGAAGATCCGGCGCTGTGTGTATCAAGGTCGTCTGAATGAGCCGTGACGAGCAGTTCTAATGGGATTGATTTACAGACATAATTGGCAACCGGAACGTCGGCGGCGAAAAATTCTGCTGGTTTGTGTTCTGTGCTCTGCCGCCATGAAGCTGGCAGCCGCCGATCCCGTGACGGCAATACAGACAGCCGTCGCTGTCAAAGAGAGTGCGCCGGGGCTGACTCGGGCCGGCAAAGGCATTGCAGATGTCCCGCGTCAGACCGCACAGTGCCTGCGCCTGCCCCTGGGGCTTGTGCAGATGGTTTTTTGTCCGTTGCCGGAAGTGACCTTTAAAGACGGCCTGAAAAACACCGGCAGGGGTATTGTCGCGCCTTTCAAGCTCTGCATCGCTGTGCTGGAGATGCCCTATGAAATTATCTGCGGGATTGGCGAGGCGGCTGGCGCATAGGGTTTTATGGATGCTAAGGAGGAGGGATGAGAAATAATTCAGAATGCGCAAATCCGGCGGTGGTCATCACCGGCATGGGGGCGGTCACGCCTTACGGGGCTGGCGTAAACAAGCTGTGGCAATCTTTGCTGGACGGCGTGTCGGCCATATCCGACATGGATCTTTTTGACCTCGGCGGCATCGCCTGCACACGCGCCGGGGTGATACGCGGCTATACACCACCGCCTGGCTTCGAGCACGCCCCGCGCGCTTCAGGCTTTGCCGCAGGTGCCTGCCAAGAGGCTTTGCGACAGGCAGGTTTGCTTGACGACCCGGACGCGCTAGCCGAGACCGCATTGATAACAGCGTCGAATTTCGCCGACATCGGCGCGAGCGAGGCGGCGTTGACCCCGTACGGCCACCCTGACTTCGACGCGGCGACGGCCGTACACTGCCCCCACGCCGCGCCTGCGGCATCCATAGCCGAAGTGTTCGGCCTGGGGGGGGCGCACCTGCCGCTCTCTCTGTCATGCGCTTCCGGCGCTTCTGCCGCCGCCACCGCCGCAAACCTGATTGCCGCCGGACATGTCGGACGAGTTTTACTGGTCGGCTACGACGCCATATCGCGCTTCGCGTGGAGCGGGTTGTGTTCTCTACGCACTATGACTCGCGAAAAGGTGCGGCCTTTTGACATTAACCGCAGCGGCACGATTTTCAGCGAAGGCGCAGCCGCCCTGTTGCTGGAGCGCGCCGATCTGTGCGCCGTACGGTCGGCAACGCCGCTAGCCGTGCTGAGCGGCTGGGCCAGCGGCAATAACGGCCACCACATGACCGCTCCGGCTCCGCGCGGCGCGGGTTCTGAATATGTCATGCGCCGGGCCTTGGAATATGCGGGCATAAAGCCTGCCGCCGTTGACCATATCAACGCCCACGGCACCGGCACCAAGCCCAATGATCCGACCGAGGCGCAAGCGATCCAAGACCTCTTCGGTGATTGCGCCGCCACCATACCCGTAACCTCCGTCAAAGGGTATTTGGGCCACATGCTCGGCGCGGCCGGCTCAGTCGAGACCGTGGTTTCAGTGCTTTCACTACAGCACGGCATCATCCCACCCACCGGCAATATGGAAAACCTCGATCCGGAGTGCGCACTCGACATCGTGAGCGCACCGCGTATCCAGTCGCTGTCCTGTGTGCTCTCAAATTCGGCAGGCTTCGGCGGCTGCAATGCCGCAATCGTTCTCACCAAAGCGGTTCTGCCACAGAGGCACAGCGAATCTGATACAGAGAAAACCCGCGGTGTCTTCGCGGTTGAAGCCCCTGAGCACCGCCACTTTTTAGAAATCTCTTCGCCTGTCATGATCTCCGGAATCGGCGTGATCAGTGCCTTGGGCGCGGATGCTTTGGAAAATGCCGCCGCCTTGAAGGAGGGTGAGCCAGCGCTCTTTCCTATCTCGCGTTTCGAGTTGCCGGAGTGGCAGGAACCACCGGTTGCGGGCGAAGCGCCTGACCCTGATCTTGCGGCTTGCGGGGTCTCTCCCAAACCATATCTGGACAGAACCAGCGCGCTTCTCCTGGCTGCCTGCGGCATGGCCTTCAGGCAGGCCGGTCTTGACGCGGTGAAATTGGCAGAGCAGGAGGCCGGTCTTATGTGCGGCACGGCTTGGGGATGCGTGTCAACAGCCGAAAGCTTCTTTGCTGACTATGTGCTCAAAGGGCCGCGTCTGGTCAAGCCGTTCTTGTTCCCGCATACCTATGCCAATACCGCCGTAAGCCTCGCAGCCATGGAATGGTCGTTAAAAGGCGCGCACGAAAACGCCGCAGGCGCTGCCACCGCCGCAGGTGTCGCGCTCACCGAAGCGTTTGGCCTGATAACGTCCGGCCGCCAGAGACTGATCGCGGCAGGTGGGGCCGAGGCACTTTCGGCGACGGCGTTGCGCGGTCGCGCTGCTGCCGGCGTGTCAACCCCGGCTGGCGAAGCAGGCGCAATATTGATTCTCGAAAGCGAGGCCTCGGCCGCCGCGCGCGGCGTAAAACCGCTCGGACGTCTGCTCGGTTGCGCAATCGCCGCAAATACCGCAGCCGCCGTTCAGGCGGCTCTGACGCGCGCCGGTCTGCGGCCAGAAGATCTGGCACTAGTCGTGGCCAACGCAGCCGCGTGCGCGGAAGCCGGAAAAATTTGCACCGGCATCGAAATGTTGCTGCCGGAAATCTTGTGCGGCGATGTGCAAGGCGCCACAACCGCCCTCCATCTTGCCCTCGCGCTCTTGACGGAGCCGGCCGGTCCGTTCCTGATCATTACCGCCGAGACCAACACCTGCACCGCGCTGGTGG
>CAZKZI010000129.1:0-9228 GCA_964557205.1 uncultured Lentisphaeraceae bacterium | reverse complement strand
TGTCGGCGGGATGCCGTCCAACCAGCTTTTTAGCGCCTTGACGGTGGCGGATGCCGACCATCTGGCTTTCAAAAACGGGACGAGCAATGAGTACTTGAAGGCGTCGGTGAACGTGAGTGCGGCGAACATTCAGTTCTCGTCCGGCGGCGACGGCAGTTCGACGACCAATCTCGTGTCTGGCTTGATCCCGTCCAATGTGACAACGTGGGTGCGCAGCCTTTCCCTTTATCCTCCGGAATCCTCCTATGCGCCGGTCGGGCAGGTCATCACAAACTTGCTGACGCTTCAGGTGTACGGCTTTGGCGCGAACGACACGTTGAGTGTCACCTCAACCGTCCCTGTCCTCCTGCTCAATCCCAACCACCCGCCGCACTATATTCCGGCAATCAGCCCGTCTTCCCTGCAGGAGGGGCAGACAATCTCCCCGTTTGCCCTCAGCCAGTTGTTTGACCAAGACGCGATTCACACGACCTTCTCTCTGCGCCTTTTCATAAAACCCGGGGAAGCCGGGCTTGCGACGCTCAGCTCGACAGGGACGATGTACGGCAATGAGTCGGGGCTGAACAGCCAGCTCAACAGCATTGGCTTCACTGCGGTGAACGGCGGGATTTCCACGGTGACGACAAACGTGACGGTCTACTACGTGCTGTCCGATTCCATCGATTACGTGACCAACTCGGTGACGCTCATGATCAACGCGATCACCACCGCGCCGGTGATCAACGGGATCGATGAGTTAGCCTCGTATTATTCGATCAACGACAACGAGATGCTCATTTCGTTTCCTCACGTCATTCCCTACGACATGGATCAGGGCGGGCAGCAGTGGCTCAGAGCCTCGTTCTCCGTCTCCGATTCCACGCTCGGCGGATTCACCTATCAGGGAGCTTCGGCGTCGGAGTTTTCCCTGCAGTCGCAAGCCGACCTGCAGGCGGCGCTACGGCAATTGAAATTCGTGCCGAAGGCGGGTGCCCTGACCATTGGCACCAGCGCCGAGGTGACGCTGTCGCTGACGGTGACGGACTCGACGGGCCTCTCGACCGAGAACCATGTTACGCGTGTTCAGATTACGGCGGTCAACCAGCCGCCTAGTATCAAGGTGCCGCAGGAGCAACCGGTGCTCCTGCCGCCGAACGGCGACCTGCGTCCTTTTGTCGGAACGGCGGTCACCAATGACGACCTCAACAGTGTGACGCTGACCATCACGTTCGACGATAACGACAAAGGGACGCTCGGGAATCTGGGCGGTTTTGCCTATGCCAGCGGTACATACACCATGAGCGGAGCGATTGGAGCGATCAACGCGTCGCTGACCGATCTGACCTATGCGGTCAATCCGCAGTACGTCTTCCTGTCGGAAGATCCGGGCGGTACGGTCTTCACGCTGGAGGCGGAGGACTATCAGATCAAACTGGGCAGCGCGCAGGTGTGGGTGCAAATTCAGGACCCGCCGCGCAACCATCTCGTCACGAAGACGGAGAACGACGGAACGCCCGGCTCGCTGCTGTTTGCCGTGACGCATGCCGCGAACAATGACGTGATCACCTTCGCGCTGCCGGAGTACCCGGCGGTGATCCGTGTGCCGGAAGCGTTCGGGCCTCTGGTGCTGAGCACATCCTTGACGCTCAAGGGCCCCGGCGCAGACCTGCTCACGATCTCGGGCGACAGCGATGGCGACGGGACTGCCGACGGACAGCTTTTCGTCGTGCAGTCGCATGTGACGATCGAGGGGGTGACCCTCTCGCAGGGACATGCCACCTTCGGCGGCGCGGTGTCGGTCGCGGAGACAGGAACGCTCACACTGCGTTCCTGCGCAGTCGTGGACTGCGAGGCGGAGGAGTACGGCGGCGCGATCGATGTGGAGGGGGCTCTGCGGCTGGAGAGCTGCTATCTGGCTCGCAACCGCGTGGCCGAGACGGGGGGCGGCGGCGGCGCGGTCTCGTTCTACACGGCGTACGACTCAGCCATCGTCAACACGACCTTTGCCAGCAACCGCGTCGCTAACTCGAGCGGCACGGGCGGCGGCGCGTTGAATGTGCAACGCGCCGACGACACCGTCGCACTCATTAACGTGTCCGTGACGCACTGTACCTTTGCCGGCAACTCGGATGTGTCCGACAGGGCCAGCGCGGTTTATGTCGTGGGAGGAAACGCCCTTGCCACCCTTAAGAACAACATCTTTTCTGATTACAGCGTATTGGATGGCGCACGCAATATCGATGAGACCGGTGGCGGCGATGTCTCCTCCGAAGGCGGCAACGTCTGCGACGACTCCACGCAAACGGCACTCCTACAGGATGGCGGCACCTCTTATTTCCTGCTGACGCACACGGGGGACCGGACTAATGTGATGCCCGGCCTGGGCAGTCTGACGCAGGCGAAGGGGGATACAACGCCATCCTTCCCGCTGCAGGTCGGCAGCCCGGCGCTGCGGCTGGCACAGGTCTCCGGGGTGACGACCGACCAGCGCGGGCTCATCCGCCGGTCTGAACCGGGAGATTCTGGCGCGATTCAGCAGGACGCAGATGAACGTGTGGCGATCACGGAAATCCAGTTGTCAGCCGAAGTCGGTGACACGGATCAATTCATAGAGCTTTTCGCTCCCCGCGACGGGCAGGACGTCAACCTCTCCGGCTTCAAACTCTTCGTCAACGGTGTGGCTGTCCACGCGTTCGGGTACGGCACACTCGCCCTCACAAACAGTGTTTACACAACTCTCGCGTCGGCGGCCGGCATTCCCGCATCCTTCATTCTCTCCCCGGGACGCGGCGTCGTTGTCGCCTTCCCCAAGGGCGACATCGCCGACTTCACCGGCTTTGCATCCCTGAACGCCACCCCCGTGGTCCGGGCTTCCATCGTGACGAATGCCGCTGAATTCGCCCTGCTCCTCTCCTCGAAGGGTTGCGGCTCCGTCGCGGTCGCCAAGTCCGAGACAGGCGACCCGATCGTCCAGCAAACCTTCCTCACGGTCTTTAACGACCCCGATTCCGAGTCGGGCACCAACCTGCTCGATACCGCGCACAACTCCATCGTCTCCGCTCCGCAGAGCCGCGGCTTCGCCTTTATTCCCCACAGTTCTGTCAGCTCCCTGATCTATGGCGGCTGGCAAGGTCGGCCTTTCGTCACTCCCTCCGGTGTCCTGCTCCAGTCCCCGGGCGCCACTGTTGACGGTACGCCCTTCGGTCTGAATAACGCTTTTCCGCAGGCCGCCAGCGACGTCGTGAATATGTCCGAGGACGATGTCGGCACGTTCGACGTGTTGGGCAACGATTTAGACGCCGACGGCAATGACCGGCTGGTGATCGTGGATGTGAGCACGTCGTCGCAGTCCGGTACGGGCGACGTGGCGACCGCATTGTCGCAGCTAGGCGCGACGGTAACCGTGACGCCATCGAGCGTCCCGTTGCGGGGAACCGCGTTTTCCTACGATCCGCGCGGTTCAGCCGTCTTACAGGCGCTGCCGGTGGGCGTGGAGATTCTCGACACCTTCTATTATGAGATCATCGATGTCGGGTTTGGCGCAGTGAACGCCATTACGAACGGCACAGGCAGTAACACATGGGTCACGGCGATACACCACCGCCTCGTTACGGGGGAGTCGGTGACCCTCTCCGGCGTTTCCGTTGCCAATTACAACGGGATCTTCTCAGTCACGGCCATCGATGAAAACACGTTCGCGATTCCCGTTCCTTTCAGTACGGTTGCTGAAGAGCCTGGCGTTTGGGAAACGGTTGACCCTCGCACCCCCAGTGTGCGCAGCGAAGCCGCTGTGACCGTCCGGGTCACCGGCGTGAATGACGCGCCCAACGTGGAAGGGGATGTCGTGACCAACGTGACGGAAGCCTCTGTGGTGCGCATCATGGTGCGCCCGGAGTTGGCTAACACGGTTATGAGCCTGGACAGCGACCCTGTGCCGCCGCCCGTTCCTAATCCGGCTCACCTGCTCGACAACGATGGCGATATCGATGCCGACGACACGTGGCAGACGCTCCGTCTGGTCGGAGTGATGGGGGCGGCGCATGCGATTTTGGATTACTCGGGAACGCCGGGACAGACCCCTGTGACCATCCGTTCTCCCGCGCACGGGCTGAGCTCTGGCACTGAGGTCTTGATTGCGAACTACGGGGGTCACCCTTCCTACAACGGCTATCACACGGTGACGGTGATCGATGCGGACACCTTCACCATTCCCCGGTTCTTTGTGGATAACGACGGCGCCAAGGGTGTGTGGGTCGTGTTGAATGACAACAATCGCTACCATGCCGTAACGGATGTGGGCGCGACGGTTGACCTGATGCTCCGGGCGGATGCCTGCGAGGACCACCTCATCTATGACGCCTCTGTTTCCTCGTTCCTGAACGGTCTGGCCGAAGGCGAACTTTACACGAACCGATTCTATCAGGCGGTGGTGGACAGTCATGGGGCGATCGGCATTGGCCCGGTCGACATCGTCGTGGTCGGCCTCAACGACACGCCTGCGGCGTTTCCTGACCCCGCCGGAATCGGCGTTTTGGTTCCCCTTGTGAGTCCCTCCAACACGCTGGAGAATGTGCTGTCCAACGGCCTGGACATTCTCTACACATTGCCGCCCGCCTCGTGCACGACGGGGAGGGTCGATGTCCAGGCTCTCGAACGCAGCGGCACGCTTTCAGAAACCCTCGTGCTACCGGACCTTTGGACCACCGACGAGGCGACGCCCATTGCCATTCAGACTGCGGCCATGCTGTCCAACGATACCGACATCGACCGGCTTGATGTGTTGCAGGTCTCCGCCGTCGACGCGTTCAGCCGGGAAGGGGCGTCCCTGACGCTGGGCGGCGGGCAGATCGTCTACGATCCGACTGCCTCTGATAAGCTTTGGGCCTTGGCGCGCGACGAGTGGGTGATCGATTCCTTTTATGCGGCCATTACCGACACGAGGACAGGGGGCACGGTGACTTCGCTGGTCGCCGTGCTGGTGGTCGGTCTCAATGACACGCCGGTCGCTCAGCCCGACGCCATCGAGCTGTCCGAGGACGACGTGTTTACGTTCAACCCCATCCTTTACCCGGAGGATACGCCAGTCCCGCACGATTACGATTTTGACATCAACGGCTTGCTGCCCGACGACCGTCTGACCGTGATCGCGGTCTCCAACCTGATCACGGCTGGCGAGGCCCGCGTCGACCTCCAGCCGCTTCTGGCACAGTATGATGCAACCGTCTCCGAACGGCTGAACCAGTTGGCCTATTGGCAGGACTATATGGATTCGTTCGAGTATACCATCACCGACAACAGCTTCCTCTTCATCGTGGATGACGCGTTCTATGTTCCGGCGAACACGGTGGATCAGACGCTTGACGTGCTGGCCAATGATCGCGACTTCACGCCGCTGGCCTCCACGCTCACCATTGTGGATGTTGGTCCGACTCTGATGGGAGGGACGGTAACCAACGCGCCGGATGGTCGCCATCTCGTGTACAGTTCGCCGGCGGGTGCCGCAGTTGACGATTTCTTCCGCTACGTCGTTACGAACGGGGCGGGCAACCGCCGCAGCGCCCGCGTGCACGTGCGCTCCGTGGTTCCGCCGCTGAACGGGATCCTCGGCGCGGCCAATGACCACTATGCCGTGGCCTACGGCGAGACAGCGGTATTGGCTGTGTTGGACAATGACAACATGTTGCCGGCGAACGGATCGGGTCTTGTGCTCTCGACGAATGTCGTTGAGACCTCGATACCCGGACAGCCTATCGCCAGCGGCAACGCGTTCGTCTATACCGCAACCAACGGCCTGTCGCCCCTGACCTTTACTTACGAGGTCAGCGCAGGCGGGGTCTCGGTGGCACGGGCATCCGTAGTCGTCGACATCGTCGACCGCCGCGGCACGCTCAACGTGCAGAACGACACCCTCAGCGTACCAGCAGGCAGCTCCGGCAATGAGCTGGACGTGCTGTCGAATGATAATCTCATCACAGGTGCTACAGAGGCCTTGCGCATTGCGGAACTGATTGATTCTGCCGCCTTTGGCACGGCGACGATCAACGCATCCGCGACGGCGCTCGTGTATACGCCGAACCCCGGTTTCCTTGGCGTCGAGCAGCTTCGCTACCTCGCATCTGACGGTGTCGGCGGCACCGGCACCGGCGTTGTGTCTGTGAGCGTCGGCAAAGTTGACACCATGATCGACTTTTTCGCCGTTGCGGCAACCACGAACGGCATCAGCGTGAGCTTGGATGTGCTGGCCAATGATCGGGTGCAGCTATTCCCCACTGGCGGGGTGACGCTCGTTTCTGTCAGTCCTGCGAACACGGCCATAGGGACTATGCAGATCAACGGAGCTGGCACGCGGCTGGAGTTTGTGCCGTCAAACGTGGTCGGGCAAGTGGACTTCGTCTATCTCGTGTCGGACAGCTCCGCGCGGACAGCGACGGGAAGTGTGACGATCGCCACCGTTCCGGCTGGCATCTATGCGAACACAGACCGGTTCAAGGTGCGGAAAGGCGGGGCCAACTACGAGTTGAACGTGCTGGCCAATGATCGCAGTTATCCGGACGTCAACAAGAGTTACTCGATTATCAGCATCGGAACCGGGGCTGAAGCGCCGAACTCGGGTGGCAGCGTGAGCGTTGTTGGCAACCGGTTGATCTACACGCCGGCGACCGGCTTCTTTGGACAAGAGAGCTTCACATACGTGATGTCCGATGCCGTCGGAACCGACAGCGCCTCGGTCACGGTTACGGTGAGCCCGGGTGATCTGGTTGCCAACGCGGACCACTTCGGCGTGTTTTACGAGTTGGAAACCGGAAGCACCACCAATGCGCGTTCTTTCACCTTGCCCGTCGTTCTTAACGACCGCATTCAGCCGCCGTTGGGTCAGGTGATCCAGATCAGCGGCCTCGGCGTCGGCACGAATGCGCCGAACCACCTCGGCGAAGTGAGCATCGGCGAGGATGGCGTGTCCCTCGTCTATCGCCCCGTCGAGGTTCCTTCGAACTCGTATGTCGAGCGCTTCACCTATGAGATCTCCGACGGTACGGATCGCCGGGCTTCGGCGGTCGTGGAGGTGCAGGTCTTCAATCGGGAGGATCATTTGGAGGCTCTGACGCAGGACGACGCTTTCACGGTTGCTCGCAACAGTGTCGGCAATGTGTTGCCGCTGCTGCGGAACGATTTCGCGCAGCCAGGCACAGCCGCCGGATGGATCATCACGACAGTGTCGGCTGCGCCCCATGGCGGCACCGTCACGAACAGCGGCACGAATGTGCTCTATGCTCCGGCGGAGGATTTTGTTGGACTGGATGAATTCACCTACAGCGTGAACGACGGGCTGGGAGGTACCGGGAGCGCCACCGTCCATGTACGTGTGGGTGCTCAGCCGACCCTGCCCGATCTCTTCGTCGCCCTTTCCGGCTCCGAGTCGAACGACCTGGACGTGATCGCCAATGACGTGCTGACCGCTGAGTACGCAGATGAGTACAGGCTCGCGGACGCCTTCGGCGCGACGTATGGTGGGTCGGTGATGCTGAGTCCCTCGAATACGGTGATCTACGCGCCAGCTACGTCCTATGCGGGCCCGTATCCCTACACGGAGTCGTTCTTCTACACGGTGACCGACGATGCCGCCGGTGTTGTCACTGGAACCGTGCAGGTCATCGTGCATGAGACCGGCAGCGACCGGAGCACGACGACGGTGACAGTGCATGTGGAAGGCCGGAACGACATTCCGGTTATCCTCAACGAGCCGGTCAACGCGCCCATAAATGACAAGCAGACGGCGCGTCCTTTTGCTGCTGTCACCTTGCTCGATGTGGATCAGCAGACTCTTGAACCGCTTGACGTCTTGGTTTGGCTGGATGATGCCGCTAAAGGCGTTCTGCAAGAACTGGGCGGGTTTGAGGATTTGAGCGGCGGACGATACGGATTGACAGGCGTGACGGCGGCCGCGGCCACGGCACAGATCCGCAACTTGCTCTTTGTGCCGACTGAAAACCGCATCACCGTTCCAACAACCGAGACAACGTCCTTCACCATCCAGGTGACTGACAATAACTCTGATCCGGTTTCCGACACCCAGACGGCCATCGCTGTGACAGCGGTCAATGATGCTCCGGCCATTTACGGAACCCGCGCCGGGCAGACCGTCTATGCGGCTACGCCGATCCGCCCCTTCTCTTCCGTGACACTTCAGGAGCTTGACGATCTTATGGTACAGCCGCTAACTGTAACGATTAATCTGGACGCTCCTGACAACGGTACGCTGAGCAGTCTAGGCAGCTTCACTCTGGTCTCAAACGGAATATACCGAGCAACAGCAATCACGGCCGCAACCGCCACCCGGCAGATGCGCCTGATGGAATTCTTGGTCGGCCCGAACATCGTCAATCCCGGGGCTCCTCTGCTTACAGTGTTCCGCATAACGGTCGAAGACCATTTTGCCGGCCCCGTCGAAGATAATGTGACAAGCGTGATCGCTTATGACGCATACCTCGACGCGTTCCAGCCAGAAAATGTCTCTCTACAGAAAGGTTTCGGAGCCGCAGTGGATATCAACTCTGCCTTTGCGGTGGTCGGCGCACCCGACACATCTGCCAATGGGGCTGATTCCGGTTCTGCATTCGTCTATAGGCTGCAGCCCGGCACCGCAGACACATGGGAGGTTTGGCGTCAGTTACAACCCGCCGCTGTGGATGCTTCGGACAAATTTGGTCAATCCGTGGCGATCAGCGGAGACTTGATTGCGGTTGGCGCGCCCCAAGATGAAGTCGGGGCTCTGGCGGTAGGCGCCGTTTACCTCTTCCAGCGCGATTTGGGCGGCAGCAACAACTGGGGACTCTTGACCAGGATCGCCCCTACTAATCTCCCAGCAGCCAGCAAGTTTGGGCTTGCAGTTGATCTTGACGGCGACCTTCTGGTTGTCGGCGCGCCGGGCGCCACGTTGTCCGGCGCTTCACCTGCCGTTGGCAGTGTGCTGATGTTCGGGCGCGATACCGGTGGATCGAACGCATGGGGCGAGATCATGCGCTGGGAACCAGCGGGCCAAACAAGCCTATCGTTCGGAACCTCGGTTTCTTTGTCGGGGGACTCGCTGCTCGTAGGCGCACCTAAAAACATAACCGGACTTGCATCCGGAACCCCTCTAGGTGCAGCGTATTTCTTCTCGCGAAATACAGGCGGAGCTGGAGCATGGGGTTTCGCGCAGAGGATTGTCGCGGCGGAAATCACCGAAGCGTCTGACTTCGGCTATTGCGT
>CAZKZI010000128.1:0-9415 GCA_964557205.1 uncultured Lentisphaeraceae bacterium | reverse complement strand
CTGCCCATCATGACAATCGCGTTGGTGCGTTTGTCAGCCAGAATCTTTATGTTGTCCTTGCTGAGCTGGCCCAATTTGCTCTTGCCAGCTTCGCTGACCGCACCAGATGCCGTCCGGCTGGCGGAATGAGCCGCAGCCGCAGCCGCCAACGACGTACTTTGTGACGATGCTTTTTTCCCGGCATCAGGTTTGGGTGCGCCGAGAGGCGCATTGTCGTCCTTCTTGGAAGAGGCGTTACCAATCAGATCGTTCAGCATCGATGACACCTCTTCCGAGTCAGCATATTCCAAACGCCGAACTTCAACCTTCACATCGGGAGCGGTCTCGATATCGAGCACCGTTATGATCTTGTCAAAGAAGTTCATGTTCTCTTCGCGGGTGATTATAATGAGCTGGTTGGATCGCTCGTCGGCAACGATCTGCACCTTGCCGCGGATCATGCCGCGGTCGGCGTCACTGACCAGCGTCTCGATGCTGACATTGGGCTCAGGCGTGGCAGGTGCCGCGGCAGCCGCCGCGCGCGAACCTAAACGAGTCAAACCCGGAGGCAACGGTCGCCCAGTTATCGTCCTGGCTGTTGCCCTGGTGAATCCAGGCGCGCCAGAGACCGTGGGCTTGATCTCCTCTTTGCTCTGGGACTGCTTCTGTGATTCAGCCACAATCTCTTCCAGACGTTTCTTTATGTCATCCGCCTTGGCGTAACGGATCGTCCGCACATTCACCTCTTCCGTGGCCACCAGCGGCTGGTCTATGAACTGCACTATCTCCAACATGCGGTTGACATTCTCCTGTGAGTCCGTCACCAACAAACTGTTGGTGCGCTCAAACGCCTGAATCATTCCGTCCGGCCGCTTGAAGCCCTCCAGCGCCTTCTGCGCCTCACTGATGGTGATGGACTTCAACTGTATCATCTGGCTGATGACCTGAGTTTTTTCAGGATGTCCGCCCTCAGGCACATCCATGAGGATGCGGATACCTTCGGTCCTAATCGTCTTGCGCGGCAGAACCTTCAGGAATTTATCGCGGTACGGTTCCAGCACTATGCCGTTCATGCTCAGCGTGACTTCTATGGCCTCCAGATACTCGTCCTTGGTCAACGGCACCCCTTCCTGACTGCGTAGATTGATGTTGGCAACCTTGGGCACATCCGGCGCGACCAGCAAGGTCAGACCGGTCTCCTCGGCATACGCCCGCAGCAGAAAGTCGGCTGTGGAATCCTCGAATTTCAGGGCAGGCGTCGTGGTTTTAGCCCCCGCCTCTTTGGTGTCCGGCGTTACGGTAGACGTGCCAGGCGCCATACCCGCGTCCGCCTGCAGACTGCCGGGCAACCTAGGCGCGATAGCCGACGCTTTACGTCCGTTGGCGGCCGTCTTTAGCCTCCGCTGAGCCGAAGCCGCCGCCCTGAGCGGAATTTCAACCGCTGGTGGCGCCTCCGGTGCGAGCGGGGCCTCCGGCACCTGACCCTGTGACAAAGCCACGCTACAAACCACTATGAAGGCCATGCCCCATGTGAAAAGGTTTTCTCTGATCTTATGCATAATTTTCACCTCAAAAAAAAAACACTGCGCCGGTTCAGAGCCCTTACTAGCCCTGACCGTTCTTTTTTACGCCCGTCCGGTTTGTATTTTCCGCGCCTTCTCCGGCCTCCGATTCCTCTACTACCTCATCCGTGTCTTTAACGCCTTGCGCATCTTCACCTAAAGGTTTAGACACGTCAGGTTCTTGCGCGGCCCCATCAGCCGGCGTGCCTTTATGATCGGCATTCCCCGGATCTTCCTCTCCGGCCACTGCCGCCTTAGGCAGTTCTTCTACGTCGCCGCGCATGTAGGCGCAATACAGCGTGAAAGTCCCCTTAAGATATCCCGGCTTGTTTGTAGGCCTTATGAACAACTGCCTAACGTCCAGCATGGCGCCTTCACGTTGCAGATCATACAGGAAGCGCACTAGAGACTCCAGTGTGCCCTCCCAATCACGGCACTCTATCGGCAACTCATACACATCGCCGACCTCCACCTCTTTGTCGGCCTGCCGCCGGGCGATCGTCAATCCGTTACGTTCGGCCAATGAGTCCATGATGTTCAGCCAGTATGTATCGACATCCCTGTCGTATTGGAAGACCGGCATCAGCCCGCGCATCTGCGCATATTTATCTTGCCAATCCTTAGACGCCGCTATCAAACTCCGCTCTTCGTGCAACTTATTCTTGGCGTTGCTGTAAACGCGTCCGGCCGTTTTCCACTCCTGCGCCTGCTTTTTGTAACAGAGCGCCGCCACCGCGTAAAGCGCCAGCACCGCTGTCACCAGCAACATGTTTTTCTCTTTTGGGGAAACCGCGCTCATTGTGCATCCCCCGTTTTGAACTTGGCATCCACGTCAAACTTGTGCTTGCCCCTGCTGATCGAAGGGCCGGTGAGCGTGACCGTATCAAACAACGGATCTTTAGTGACCACATCTTTGAAATCATAAACCACCATCGCTTGGTCGGCTTCACCGGATATTTTGGCCCCTTCTTCTCTTTTGTAATTGAAGCCTATCAGCGTGATCCCCTGCGGCAGATAGGCGGATGTCAACCGCAGAATCTCCAACGGCGAATATGTGCGGTCGGTGTAGGCCAAGATAAGGTTGACACGCTCGCGCGTGTCAGCCACTTGCTTGTAGGCTTTGAAATGCGCACGGGACTCATTACGCACGCGTGCTGTCAAATGCCGGTAAACCGCCGGCCCGGAGAACAGCGCGGTCATGAATAAACCCCATACCGCCGCCGCGATTCCTACGCCGGTCAAAACCTTCCGGCGCACCCTCGACTCGTTCACCGCATCACGCCAGACCTGCGGCGTCATGTTTAAGCCCGCACCCTCTCCAGTGCGCAACGCTACACCATTGACGCCGCCGTCCGCGTCCGGCGGCTTGACATGCCGGGATTTGACACCCGTGATATTGTCGAGTTTATCAGTCAGGGTCGCTTCCAGAGCCTGGTCGGAAACCACCAGAACCTCTTTGATCTCGCTGCTGCCCGCCTCAAGTTCCGCATTCAAAAGAGACAGCGTGATCTCGCGCATGAGCACCGAGTCATCCGGCTGCAACCCCAGCCCGCGTGCCAGCACCGGCACTCCATGGTCTAAAACCAGCAAATCCCACCCGTCGTCCGTGTCGGTCAGAATCAAGCGCCTGCCAGGCCGCGACAACTGCAGCGGCCCGTACCAGGAACGCAGCCATCCCAACACAGTTGCGTCAGTACGGACCACCTGCGACCTCGCCACGTCCAAAGCTTCGCCGATTTCTCCGAACACTGCCTCGGGTACCGCTGCCGCGAAAACCAGCAGATCTTGCTCGGTCTCACTCAGCACCTCGCAACCGACTGACAGCTCCTCGCCGGGAAACGGTGACAGCTTGTCCATCTGCAAAGCCACCGCCGAAGCCAAATCTTCCTTGATCTCGACCGGCAACCGCAATACGCGCACCAACAAGCGCGAAAGCGGCAGTGACAACACTATCTGCCGCCCGCCCAAACCCGACCTGACCGCCACTGCCGCGCGTGCCATGGGACGGTCACTCTCCACCAGTGTGCCGCCCTCTTCCGCGTTTTCAGTCTCATGCTGCTGCTCAAAAGGCCAGAAACCGCCCGCCACGCGCGTCCAGCCCTCGCGGCCGCGCGGGGCGAAACGCACCCCGCGCAAACCTGCCTTTTCAACCGCTACCGCTATTACATCACTCTTCGCCATAAAAATCCGTTAACGGGCTTGATGCATCAAGCCCCAGCTCTTTCACTCTTCACTCTTCACTCTTCACTCTTCACGGGCTTGATATATCAAGCCCTACGGATCCTCCCGCCACCGCACATAGCGCACCTTGTCGTTATCCACAATCGCCATCGCTTCTACCAAATGCTTGATGCCGGCAGCCTCGCCTTCAATCTCAACCCGGAAGTATTTCTCCGGTCCGTAGGCCAGATACTGCTCGATCTCAGTCGGTATGCTTCCAGACACAACCCGCGTGTTCAAATCGTTCCAATCCTTGAAAAGAGTGCTCCTGTTTTCACTGTCGGAGGTTGCGATCATGTTAGCTCCGGTCTGTCGCTCTTCGATGATCGCGCCGGCCAACAGCTCGTCGCCGTCAATTCCCGGAATTGTCATGAGCACCTCTTTCTCCGCGGAATTGACATTGATTTTAACAGTTTCCCCATAGATGTCAAAAAAAGCCTTGAGTCCGCCGCACATGATTTTTATCTGCTCCTTCGGATCTTTCGTTTCCGGATCCAACACGCCGCCATTGACTATCGCCGCTTTGAAACCCTTAACTTTCAAAAGCTCGTCAACAGTATCGATCGGGCCGTTTCTAGCCGTGTACGGTTGATCCAACGCTTCGTAGTAATCACGTTCCGCCCCTTGCCGCCCTGTCACCGTACTGTCCGTGTCGACCCAGTCGCTCCAGCAATCGATCAGTTCTTCCCAATACTCTTCCGGAACATTCGCCACCGTCAAAACATTCTCCCAAATCTTGTCATATTGTGCGCCGGCCTTGCCGGTGCTGAACAACTGGTTCATAGGCCACTTGCTCGATTCGCCGGTCGATATCCGCACCCTCACCACACCGCCGTCGGGATTTGCTTCGTCGATGCTGATGTCGCCGGTATCCGCATTGCCGTTCTGCAAAGCCAGTTTGGCATTCAACCATTTATCCCCAGGCTCATCCGCAGCCGTGTCGGTCGCCGTCGAGGCGCTGGCGTTCTTGTACTCCAGCAGCAGCATTTCGGCGATCACGATGCCGGACTGCGTCAGGTAGTCCACCTGCCTTCTCTGCCGCACGTAAAGGTTGACACGCCCCTCCAGCATAGCATCCAGCGCGAACGACATCACAAGCATCGACAGCAGCCCGATCGTCCACAAGGCGATGATCAGCGCCGACCCGCCGCGCCGGTTTACGAACAGACATGGATGGCTCTGGGTAGGAACGTTTCCCCAAAACGTCCGCGCAAAGTCCGGCGGACGTTTTGGGGGAACGTCCCTACCGGAAAACCCTTTTGCTCCTCTGTGTCTGTCCGTTCTCATAGCAATTACCCGCCCTGCTGAATCAACCCTTGCGGCACCCCGCCTCCGCCTGCCGGCGGTGCCCCGCCTCCTCCTGCCCGAGGTGGCCCGCCTCCGCCTGCCGGCGGCACCTTGCCTCCGCCTGCCGACGGCGCCTTGCCAGAGCCGGTCGCCCCGCCTCCGGTCTTTTTCTGCGGATTCTGCGACAAATCCCAAAGCGGTATCTCTATATCCCGCGTCACAGCCAATGGTTCGTTATCCTCTTTTGCCGGCCGCATGTAAAGCGTGACCGAAACCTTGTAAGGTATCGAGTTGGAAAACTTCCATTCGTCTTCCCACTTGATCTCGTCGGCGTTTTTCGATGGCGGCTCTTTAAGTATCCTGCAGTCAAAACCCACCACTCTAGGCGCGAGCATGAAAGGCTTCACATCTTTCTCGGGATCAAAATCATCCACTTGCAGCGCGTCGCGCCAGGCTTTGACCATCAACCCGCCCTCATCATCACGACGCCCTTTTTCAACATAAAGGCTTATCCGGTGCGGCACCCCCGCCAGTTGCGTCCGCTCGCCTACCAAGGCCCGACCGATCTTGGTCCAACTTATGGAATCGGTCGCGTCCGACCCTTCGCCTCCGTCACTGTGCTGGAAACCGTACTGGTCCACCTGTATCCCGGCATCGGGATAGAAAGACGAGCGCAGTCCCGAAACGATTTGCTCCATTACGTAATCCGCCTGCGCCATAGAATCGGCCATCTCGATTCCGGCGTTCCAGCTCTGCACCACCGCATCGAAACAAAAGAACGACAGGATCATCATGATCGACATGATCATGACAGCCATAACCAGTTCCAGCAATGTGAAACCCTTGCTATTGAAGCTGCGTCTCAAACCGACAAGTTGTATGCAGCAATGAGAGTGAAGAGTGAAGAGTGGCCGGGGGCTTTTAGAAAGGCGGTGCGCAGTTAGGCACTGGTTCCTGGTTTCTGATTTCTGGTTGTCTGCTACTGGAATCATACGTTTTTTCGGTGCTCCTGCTTTGCCTACACTTGCACGACTCTCTTACACGCTTATCCTTAAACGAAAAACCTTAAACCTTAAACGACCAACTTAAACCTTAAACGACCAACTTAAACCTTAAACGACCAACTTAAAACGCCTTATTCCAGTCGGGTAAGTGTATCCGGCTAAGAGCTACGGTTAGTTCTGCCGAACATACCGCACCAGTTCCTCGTAATATCCTTCTTTACCGCTGCCCCAGGCAACGCGTGTCCGCAAAATATAGAGCTTGTCATCCACCTCGTTGGTATCCAAATCCGCCCTTTCGTCCACACAGCGCTCGAAGGTAAACCCATTGAAAGACTCCAGACGCTTACGGGGCATCTCCTCCTCCAGATCAACCAACATCTCTTCCACCGTCACAGGATCGATGTTTAGATTCTCGTCCTCTTCCGCATCAGTGATATCAGAGCTGGGAGGAACCGGATACAGCCGTTCGCCGAGACTGAAAACATACTGCGCGTCTTGATACTCCTTGGAGAGACACATCATTTGGGCGCAATTGCTCAGCCCTACCATCAAACTCATCAATCCTAAAGCCAGAATCATGGTGGCGATCAGTATCTCTATCAGAGTGAAGCCAGTGCGTCTCATAGAGCATCCTCCAAAACCCGCGCCACGCCGAAACGATCCACCTCAACCGTCAACGCAGCGCTGAGTTCTTGCCCCTCCGCCCTGACAACGACCCTGTAAGGCAGACAGCGCCCGTTACTCTCATAGATAACACGCACAGTTTTAACCTCCTTGACGTCTTCATCGGCCTCACCGCCCTTTTCGTTTTCCTGCTCTTCAAAAAGAGCCGCTGCCGCACTATCTCTGTCATCAACGTCAAAATCGTCTAACGAGACATCAAACAGCACCTGGACATAACTCTTCTCCGCCTCCAAATCAGCCATCACATAGGCCTTGCCGCCCCCGCCCGACTGATCAGACTTGTCAGACCTGTCAGACAATTCGGGCGTGACGGAAACGCTCGGCGTTTCATTCCCGCCCTCTGCCCGTTCCACGCGGATAGACCCGTCTGCCGACAACACCAGCGCCACGGGCATCTGGTGCAGCACCGCCATGGTGCGGGCATAGCGCGACATCTGCATGATCCCGCGTGTGGCGGTCTTGACGCGGGCAATGTCGGAACCAGTCGTGAAGGTCGGACCCAGCATCATGGCCATTATGCCGATAATCACCACCACCACCAGCAGTTCCACCAGCGTGAAGCCGTTATGTCGCTCTCTTCTCACTTAATTCGTCAGGTCGTCCTCGGTGCCGACCTCACCATCCGGACCGGCGGAAATAACCTTGAAGCGCTTGCCAGTCTTGGTGTACGAAAACGGCGTACCCCACGAATCGGCCAAGGCCCCCTCCTTAAGCAGCCCCGGCGCATCGTCCGTCCCCGCCGTCAGTTCATCCAGCGAATCCGGCAACTTGCCGTTGTGGCGCATCGCAAATATCTGCACAGCCTGCTCGATGGCAGTTATGCTGGTGCGCGTGGCCTGCCGGCGCGCCTCTTCATCATGCCCCATGATATTGGGGATCACCACCGCCGCCAGAATGCCCAGAATGCACACCACCAGCAACAGCTCAACCAGCGTGAAACCACGTTTGCGGTTCCGGCGCACCTTTTCTTTCATCTTTTCTCGCTTCATCACTTCTCCTCCTTATTGCCAAATGTCTGACCCGTCCGACTCTGTACGGGCTTGATGTATCAAGCCCCTCCGCTTCCCACTTCACTGTTTTCTCTCTCTTTTTACTCTCGTCATTGTGGTCACTCAGTGGCCTCAATAACCCACTCTTCACTCTTTAACTCTTCACTCTTTAACTCTTCACTCTTCCCTCCATCCTACGCCGCGGGACTGAGAGTCGACGTCACCTTGAAAACCGCCATCAGGATGCTGACCGCCACAAACCCGACTATGGCGCCGATGGCCACAATCAGGATCGGTTCCAGCGCGTTTGTGAATATCTTGATGTTGCGATCCATCTCACTCTCGTAACGCCTCCCGATGTGCGCCAGAGAACTGGGCATATCCCCCGACTGCTCGCCCACCGCCAACATGTCCGTCATCATTTTCGGGAAAACGCCGCTGTCCGCCAGAGGACCGGATATTGTCGTGCCGTCAGTCACGCGCTGACGCGCATTGCGCAACGCGCTGGCGATCAAATCATTGCCGCAGGTCTCCTCCGCAATCTTCAGCGCCTGCAAAACGTTGACGCCGTTGGCCAACAAAGTACGCATCGTGTAGGCCAAGCTGGAATAAGCCCCACAAGCCACAATCCCCTTGATCAAAGGCGCCTTAAGCTTCAGCCCGTCCCACCACAGCCGGCCCGGCCCTTCTTTGATGTGCCTGCGGAAAACCACCACTCCGGCCGCCACCGCCAACGCCAAGAAAACCCCGTACTTGATCACGAAATCGCTCGTGTTCACCAAAATAAGCGTCGGTGTCGGCAACGCCGTACCCATACCCTCAAAGATTTTAGCGAACTGCGGGATCACTTTGACCATTGCGAATATCACCGTAAGCACACCGAAAATCAAGACCACCACCGGATAGGTCAGCGCGGACGTTATCTTGGACCGCATGCTCTCATTGCGCTCGTAATGTTCGACCAGACGCCGCAGAACCTCAATCATCGCCCCCGATGCCTCACCCGCCCGTATCATGTTTCCGTAAAGGGTCGGGAAGGTCTCGGAATGTGCCAACACTGCATCGGAAAGCTGCTCTCCGCGCATGATGCGGTCACGCAGGTCGGCAGCGGTCGCCCCTTGCGCCGAATCCTCCTCGCCCTGGTTCGCCAGGCAGTTCAGGGCCGCTCCCAAAGTCATGCCAGCCTCTAACAGATCACTCAGCTCCGAGGTGAACAGCAACACCTCAACTGCCTTCATGCGCTTACGCCCGCTCCCGATCTTCAGCTTCCAGAACGGCACGCTCGGCCCCTGCTTCTGACCTTTGGTTTCCGTCACCGAAAGCGGCACATAGCCCAGCTTCTCGACCTCAGCCAAGGCCGCGCGACGGTCGGCCGCTTCGACCGCGCCATCCAATTTCCGCCCGTCTTTCGACATAGCTCTGTAATTAAAATGCCCCATCACTCCACCATTTCAGCTTCCGCCACCCAATCCCCGTTCTCGTTTTTACCCTCGTCATTGTGGCCAACTCTGCAGCCGCAATAACCCCGCCTCACCCCGCGTCCAAAGTCCCCCGGTCACCGCCACCCCCTAAAAGCGAAGAGTATACGGGCAGGGCGCACTTCGCCCACCCACCCGGTCACCGCCACCCCCCTATAAGCGAAGCGGGTGTGGGCCAGGGCGCACTTTGATCGTTTAGCCGGTATTCCGGC
>CAZKZI010000127.1:0-9501 GCA_964557205.1 uncultured Lentisphaeraceae bacterium | reverse complement strand
TCAAGCCCAAGATATAAAATGCTCAGGAGTCAGGGTTCAGACCGCGTCAAAGTAGTTCGCGGATTTGATTGGCGGCGCGTATAAGTTTCTCAAGCTTGCCGTAATCTTCCGCCTCCAGGCAGGCCTTGAATGCCTGCAAGCGTTCGGAAAATGCCTCGATCGACTGCAACACCTGCTCGCGGTTGTGGCGGAAGATCGGCACCCACATTTCCGGCGAGCTTTTGGCAAGGCGCACTGTGGAAGCGAAACCGCCGCCGGCCAGCCGCGGCACGGCGTATCCGGCCTTTTCTTCGGTCTGCACAGCCAGCGACAAAGCATAGGCCGCGACATGCGACAGGTGTGAGACATACGCCGCGTGGCGGTCGTGCTGATCAGAGGTCATGAACTCAAACTTCATGCCGACGGCATGAAAGATTTCTAGCGCAGTCTTGCAGGCATCCGGTGCGCTTAATTCCAGATCGCAGAGCAACACAGTCTTGCCCCGAAACAAATCTTCGAGCGCGGCATCCGGCCCGGCGTTCTCCGTGCCGGCCATGGGATGTGCCGCCACATAACGCGCTCGGTTGGCGTGGCCGCGCACAGCCGCTGCGATCCTGAATTTGGCAGAGCCCAGATCTATGACGGTCTGTTCGGGGCGTACGGCATCCAGCACAGACGGCAGCATGGCCTCGATAGCGTCGACCGGCGCGGCCAGCAGCAGCGCCTCGCTGTGTTGCAAGGCTTCCGGCAGGGTCACCACACGGTCAACCAGTTTAAGCTCCAGCGCGCGCCGGGCGTGTTCCGCCGAGGTCTCCACACCCAGTAGCCCGCTGGCCAACCCCGCTTTGCGCAGGTCTTTGGCAAAAGAGCCACCGATAAGGCCGAGCCCGATGATTGATATCCGCATGTTTCTAATACCCGTTATTCCGTTTGAATTTGTGACGTTTCTAACGATCGGACACAAGCGTCAGCTCGCGGCTTCTGTCAAAATATCAGACCGCTGCGCGATGTTTTCAAGATGGCGCACAATGTTGTCGACCGCGCCGATCACCTCGACATAGACCAGGCCGCGTTCGGGAGTGCAGGATCCTTTCTGGAGACGGTCAACATGATTTTGCATCGATTTTTGCGCCAATTTTTCCAGATCTTTGACCACCACTTCCACGGCCTTTGCCAGCAGGCGGCCGTCTTGCAGACTTTCACGGGTAAGGTCTGCGATGATCGTGGCTTTTTCCATTAAGACATCCAACTCCTTGCGGGCGGTTTCCGAGAGCCGAGTTGAAACCGAAGCCTGTGAAACCGAACGCTTGGCAACCAGCAGTGCCAGATCGGAGATGCGTTCGGCATCGTTTACGCAGTGCATCAGCACCGGTATTGCGGCGGCCTGTTGCTCAGAAAGCTCCTTGCGTGTAAGTTGGACCAGATAGTCCATAATGGCCGCTTGGGTTTCGTCGACCTGGTCCTCGATCTTCTGGATAGCGTTAATATCCGCGGGAACGCTGTTCTTGTAACCGCGCAGTGCCACTGCGGCTGCGTTCCAGGCGGTCTCGGTCATATCGCCGAGCGCGCGCATCGCGCAGAACAACGCCAGGGGAGGCGTGTTGAGCAGATTCATTTCCAGATTGACGGTACGGGAAGTGACTTTCTTGCCAGGCAGGATATGCTCACATATCCAGGCAAGTATGCCTATGAAGGGCGTCATGATCAAGACGTTGGTGACGTTGAAGAGCGTATGCGCCATCGCCACATGACGTCCGACATTTTCTCCGCTGAACACATCGCCTGATGTTACATTGTTGACAAGGAACAGGAAACAGGGAACGTCTTTGGTTGAAACATAAAAAGTCAGGATCAGAACGGTCGCGCCGAGGATATTGAACATCGAATGCGCCAAAGCCGTCTGCCGGGCAGTGCGGTTGGCATTAATGGAGGCGAACATGGCGGTGATGGTGGTACCGATGTTATCTCCGAGCACGATAGGTATGGCGGTCCAGACCGAGACGAGGCCGCTGTTGGCAAGGGCAATGGTAAGGCCGATAGTGGCAGAGCTGCTCTGCACCAGGATCGTAAGCGCAGTGCCGATACCGACAGCACCCAATACCGAGCCAAGGGGCATATTCGCGCCGGCAGCGGCAGGCATGCAGTCGAAGGTATGGAAAAACTGGACGAAGGTTGGAAAAGCGCTAATGGCCTTAAGCTCGTTCGACATCAGCGTCATGCCGAAAAACAAGAGCCCGAAACCTAGGATCGAGCGCGCGACACCTTGCAACATTCCCTTGCGGGTGACTATAAGCAAGATCACACCTATTATGGTGGCGGGCAGAGCCAGTCCATCCAGCTTGAAGGAGACCATCTGGCCGGTAACGGTGGTGCCGATGTTTGCTCCGAAGACCACTCCTATGGCCTGCCGCAAGGTCAGCAGTCCGGCATTCACGAAACCGACAGTCATGACAGTGGTGGCGCTGGAGGACTGAACCAGAGCGGTCACAAAAGTTCCGGCCATGATAGCAGTGACTCGATTACGGGTGATGTACGCCAACACCGTCTTCATCTTATTGCCAGCCACTTGCTGCAGACCTTCGCTCATCAGCGTCATGCCGAAAACGAATATGGCCAGGCCGCCCAGCACCGCGATGATAACGCCAGTGGCGCAAATGGAGATCGCTTCGCCAAAGAAAGGACGGATGAAGAAGCCGCGCTGCGGGTCAGACACCGCGACGCAGATCTCATACCGGCCGGTGGCGCTAGGGTCGGTTTTTAGGCCGACCTCGGCTACGCCGGCGACATCGGTCAGCACCATGTTCTTGGTGAGATGTCCTGATTTGCCGGGTTGGCGCGCAAGCGTGAAAAACACCTGCACCCCCGATAGCGGCTTTAGCCCGGGGCCGGACAGTCTGACCCGGAAGGGCTTGGCAAGCGTGTCCCCCGCCGCAATCTCCTGACGGTCGTTTTCGATAACCGCGCCAACAACGAAACGCAAGCGTTTCCTGATTTCCGGGTTTTCAGCGCAGAAAACATCCAGATATTGATCCCCCAGCATGCTACCGAGCTTCACGCTGAACTCCAGGTTGCCGCCAGCGTCAGTCGTTCCTTCCGAAGGCGTCGCTTCAATTCCGGAGTTCGCATCGACCGGCTCAACCACGAGTTTTATCCCGCCCATGGAATGTGGCGCGCCCTTACCGCCCAGCAACCCGGGGATGACCGTGCTGAGCAGCTCGACGCGAACATTCTTTGTCAACGTCTCACCGGGAAAACCGAGCTGCGTCTCAGGGGTCATGGAAATAATCTTATTCGGTTCCAAACCTCTGGGCATGCGATCGCAACCTGAAAACGCCAACGCAGACAGGATGGCTGGTATAACATATAAGCAGCAGAAAAACCGTCCGAAAAAGGGCATGGCGCATCCTTTGTCTTTTTTGGCAAACAGTGAACAATGATAGATGCTGGCCTGCCAATAAACCATCAAAAAACAGGCCGACGCGCAAAAAACCGATATCCGCGCCGCACGGTTTTGCAAGGCCGTGTTGCTTTTGCCGGCCTGCCTGATATTATGTTGGCCATGCAAGCGTTCTCCGGTCACGGATCGCACACGGATGATTACACTCCGTGGCGCGCAACAAAATTTTATGTGCCACTGCTGATACAGGCGATTTCTCAGAGTCTCACTTATCCGCTGGTGGCGGCAGTAGTGTCGCACGGCCGCAACGGAGTTGTCGATCTTGCGGCCTTCGCGCAAGGTCAAGCGGTCATGTTCGTGATCGTCGCGCTCAGCGGAGGTATGTTGACCACCGGCATGGTGTTCGGCAGAAGCGCGGAGGGGTTCCGTCAATTCAGCACACTGAACCGAAATTTCTGCCTGATCCTTACTCTGATTCAACTGTTGCTCTATGCGCCACCGTTAAACACCTTGATTTTTAAGACCATGCTGGGGTTGCAGAATCCGATGGCTTCCGTGGCCGGCGAGGTCCTTTTCTTAAGCGTGCCCATGCTGATCTTGGTAGTTATGCGCAACCAGCCGTTGGTGGCGCTGTATAACGCGCGAGCTGGTCTGGCCGTGAACCTGACCACCCTGTTCCGCATAGGCATGACTGTGGCACTGGTTCCGCTCTTTGTGAGCCAAGGGTGGACCGGGCACCGTATGGGAGTGTTAGCCATAACGCTGCCGATAGCCATCGAGACCCTGATAGCTTACCGCATGGCCCGACCGTTCGTCAGGCAACTTCAGCCTGAGGAAGAGCCGTCGGTGGGCATTAAAGGCCAGTTCCTGTTCAGTATACCGCTCTCTTTCGGCGGCGTGCTGCTCGCAGTCTCGGGGTTCATGATCGGCGCTTTCATAGCCCGTGCGCCGGAACCGGCCCGCATGTTGCCCATTCATTACATAACCATGGGGATTGTCAATCCAGTCGGCTTCGCCGCGCTGCGCATGCAAACGGTGGCGATCTCTTTCCCGCCGCGCGACAAGCTCGATCACCGGGTCTTTCGGTTCGGCGTGGTTTCGGGTTGTCTGCTGTCACTAGTGCCGCTGATAGGCCAGATACCCGCCGTGGCGCACTGGTATTTCGGATCGATCCAGAACCTGCCCTGCATCGACATACCGCTAGCCATGCGCGCCATGCTGCTGGTAACGATACTGCCGATACTGCAATCCCTGCGCGGCCATGCGGAAGGCCTAGCCGCCTGGCGTCGCCGGCCGAACGCGGTGCTGGCTGGTCAGGCCATGTTCCTGGCCTCGCTGGTCTGCACACTTTTCATCATGCTTAACATGGCGGTTGGAGGTTACATGATGGGCGTTATAGCGATTCTCACGGCCGTGAGCATGACCTTCCTTACGATCCGGCTGGGGTTGCTATGGGCCGAAATGGAGGATACTTTCGGACGTGCGCCGCGTTATGTCCGAAACGTGGAAGGCTGACGGCGCCATTGCGTACCGAGAATCTTCGCGCGCTAACTTTTCAGCAGCAGATCCATCAGGCCGGAACCCCGGAAGCGGCCGAGCGCGCCTTGCGGCGCGGATATTTCGTCAAAACTCTCTATGCCGTCCGGCTCCACGTCGGGCTGATAGACCGCCACCGGCACAGGCGTGCGGGTGTGCTTGCCGGTGGCCAGCGGCACCGGATGGTCGGGCAGCACACAGTACGCCACATCCGGCCCTGCCGCCTTCATGACACGGCCCACCAGCCGCCGGTCGAAATCCTCGATGGCCCGAATCTTAAGTAGCAAATCTTGGGCGTGCGAAACCTCGTCGATGGCTTCGACATGCACGTATATAAAATCGTAGCCGTCCGCCAGCGCCTTGAGCGCAGCATCGGCCTTGCCTTCGTAATTGGTGTCGATGTAACCGGTGGCGCCGGGCACCCGGATCACATCCATGCCCAAGCAAGCTCCTAGGCCGTTGATCACGTCTACCGCCGAAATCACCGCCGCGCGTACACCGTACCTTTCGCAAAGGTTGTGGAGCGCCCCAGCCTTGCCGCCGCTCCATGGCCAGATGTTGTTGGCCTCGCGGCCTGCCAGGACTTTGGCAGCGCGCTCGATCAGTTCGCGCAGCACATCCGCAGTGTGTATGCCCTCGTTCGATTTGGTGCGCGGCATGTGTTTGGCCACGGTCTCGCCGTGATTGTCGTCGGGCTTGTCGTAAGAGATGTTCGCGCTGAACTCTGAACCTGACAGGACCAGCAGGTTGCGGTAGCTGACACCAGCATAAAAGCGCACCTTTTCACTGCCTAAGTTCTCATTCAAAAGCCGCACTGCCTCTTCCGCGTCAGCCTGTAATATATGGCCGCCGGAAAAATCCCGCAGTATGCCGGCAGCATCGACCGACACGAGGTTCATACGAAAAACGATGTCATCCGGCCTCAGTTTAATGCCTTGGCCGACAGCCTCCAACGGCCCTCTCCCGCACATCTCAGTGGCCAGATTGCACCCCAGCACCGACATGTTGGCTACATCGCTCGATGTCGGAAACCCGTCCGGCAGGGTTAACATCGAGCCGCTGCGTCCGAGGCGCGCTATGGCATCCATATGGTGGGTTTGGGCAACCTGCAAAGGGGTGCGCCTGCCTAGTTCGGCCACTGGCTCGTCGGCCATGCCGTCGCCGAGAAAAAGAACGGTCTTGTATGGTTTCATGACGGGGGTGTAGTCTCGCAAAGACTCGCCCCCGTGTCAATGCGATAGGCTTTTTATCGCTGTTACTTGGCCATAAGACACTTATCCGGCATGACGACAGTTCCGGCCTTGGCCTGCTTGGAAAGACCTGATTTGACCGAAACGCCGTCAACGCGCCCGATCTGTCCAGTGAACTTTCCCAACTCGTCGGTAGTGGCCTCCACCACCAGCGTGATGACCGCAATATGTTTTTCGCGGCACGGCAACCCCACCCGAGCCAGTATAAGACCGGAGTGTTCCGATATGATATGGTTCACCGCATCAACACTGTCGTGTTTTTCCAGTATAATCCCGACAAACCCGATCCGCTGCTCCATAACACATTCACCTCACGCGCGCTTTAGCTCGGCACTGCGCTCCGCCGCAGCCGCCAGCGTCTTGCAAACAACCTCGCGCATATCCGACAGTTCCAGCACGGCCAGACCTGCCGCAGTCGTACCTTGCGGCGAGGCCACCGCCTGCATGAACTCCGCCGTGTCGCGTCCCGTGTTCTGCAGATAAATCCCCGTGCCGATCAGGGTCTGGCTGGCCAGCAGGACGGCGGCGTCCGCCGGCAATTTTAAAGCCAGAGCACCCTCGATCATCGCCTGCATGAAATAGGCCACGAAAGCCGGACCGGAGCCGCTCAGGGCGGTCGCAGCGTCGAAATGCTTTTCCGGCAATTCCAACACCGCGCCGGCACTGCCGAAAAGCCGTGTGGCCAAACGTTTGTCGGCGGCTTTGATGTTTTTTGCCGCACAATAAACGCTCATGCCCTCCTGCGCCAGCAGAGCCAGGTTGGGCATGACCCGCACCAGGCGTGGCTTGCCGCCTGCCGCCTTTTTAAGCGCCGCCAAGGTCTTGCCCGCGGCAATGGAGATCAGCAGGTGCTTTTCCGTCAACGCCGGACGGATTTCCCGCAGCAGCGCATCTAAATCCTGCGGCTTGACCGCCAAAATCAATACCTTGCAATTTTTGGCCGTCTGCATGGCGCTGTCTGTCACAACCGCGCCATAGTTTTTCTCTATCAGTTTGCGGCGCGCGGCAGCGATGTCGCAGGCCGTCACCTCCCACGGACTGCAAATACCAATCTCGACCGCAGCGGATAGAATCGCCTCCGCCATCTTGCCGGCTCCTAAAAAACCTATTTTCATCACTTTCCTTTGTCTTGACGCAATCACGCGTATCCGTGGCGTCGCAGCTCCATTTTTAGCTGCGTCTGAAAAGACTGCATGTCGGCGTTCGACGGCTGATAACCGGGTTTTTCAGGTTCGAGACCGAAGCGCCCGTATTGGTCTATCAGCCAATGCGCCTTGACACCGTCCGAGAAGGTCACATCGCCGCTGACCATCGCTCCCGGCGCCATCACCCGGTCAAGCGACAGGCTGACCAGAGCTCCCGCCCCATCGCCCTCCGGGCTGACGGGGCCATCGTCGTCTTCGTCCGCATAAGGATCGTCTGCCGCGCCTTCGCCGGCAAGGCCAGTTTCAGCCGGTTTTTTCGGCTCCGGTTCCGGCTTGTCCTTGACCTCCGCCCCGATCTCAAGCACCAGCAGCCGCACATCCATGAAGGTCATGGAAATGCCGAACTGCTCCTTCAGCATTTTCTGGACTTCTGAAAGCGAAGCCCCCTTGGCCACCCGATCAATTACCGACTGACGTTGTTCTAAGCTAAGTTCCATGATTCACACTCTCTTTTTTTGAATTGGCGGCCTATACCCTGTAGCGCCCAGCTCAAGACATGATGCCCAGCGGCTGGGTCTTTTCCCACACGCCGCGGGTGAAGTCCGGCACGTCCACCGACCTGCTGCGGTGCGTGACGGAATCCGCGCTCAACGGGCCGATCACGCTCCAGGCGGCCGCGTCATACACGGTCTGATCCAGCGGCTCGCCATTACGCAGACAGTAGATCACGCGCCAGTTCATGATGAAATCCATGCCGCCGTGGCCGCCGATCCGTTTCGCCTCAACCCCCATCCGCTTCCAGAGCGGATGGTCGTAGGCCTCGAACCAAGGCCCCATATCCTGATCCCAGGCGTGGTAGTTCATGCGCGGCTTGTCGCCCAGCGCCTTCTGCACCGGTGCCGGCAGATCCTCTTTCTTATAATCCAGGGCGATGCGGTTGGGAAAGCCCGCAAAGGTGCCGCGCGTGCCCTGAATCAGGTTGTGGCGGGTGTAGGGGCGCGGCGAAGTCTCGTCCCACTGCACCATGAGCGAGCGTCCTTTGACGGTCTTGATGATCGTGGTGCTGATGTCGCCGCACCGCCATTCCTTGATCTGGTTCCACTTGTGGTCTGCCGGAAAATTATCCCGCGCGAACAGCGGCCGTCCGGCGACAGGCGAGGAAACCGAACTCAGATAATCGAAACGGTCGCCCTGGTTGATGCCCATGTACTGCGCCACCGGCCCCAGCCCGTGAGTCGGATAGAGGTTGCCGGTGCGGCGCGCATAGTGCAGCGTCCGCCACGAGCCTGTACCATGATCCACCTGTTTCATCTGCCCCCTAAGCTCGTGTATGTAGGCGGCCTCGCCGTGCAGCAGTTCGCCGAACAACCCCTGCCGAACCATGTTCAGCACCATCAGCTCCTCACGCCCGTAGTTGACGTTCTCGAGCATCATGCAGTGGCGCCGCGTCCGTTCCGCCGTGTCAACCAGTGCCCAGCACTCGTCTAGCGTGATAGCGGCGGGCACCTCGATGAACGCGTGCTTGCCGGCCCGCAGCACGTCTAGCGCCTGCGGCGTGTGTAACTCCCACGGCGTGGCGATATAGACGATATCGACGTCTTCGCGCTCTAGCATCTTTTTGTAGGCTTCCGGGCCGTCCCCGAAAGCCGCGGGCTGCGCACGCCCCGCGTCCACCACGCGCTTGACCGCACGCTCCAGCGTGGGCTGGTGGTTGTCGCACAGCACCGTGACCTCTGCCCCTTCGATCTTAAGCATATCCCCCAGATGACCGCTGCCGCGCGCGCCCAGACCGATGAAGCCTACGCGCACACGCTCCATTTTGGGCATTCTCAAACCCATCGCCGTGCCGCCTGCGGCAGCAACCTGGGCGCGCGCCGCCGCTGGCTTCAATGTTTGCGCGGCCACCGCACCATAGCCAGCTAGGGCTGAAAGTTTCAGGAAATCGCGCCGCGAGGCTCTATAAGACATTTTTCTTCCCTGTTTTTTCTGTTGTAAAAACTTCATTCAACAATTATTTGAGATAGTAAGTTCTACGCGCCCGGCAGGCAAGCGGAAATGCAGATGTGCGATTCAACTACGTTGCATCGCACCGAGCCGCTTTGCCGAGACTTCCCGTATCTCGCCGTAGAGGTCTCTGCCATGAGCGTCGATGCCCACCACGGTTTCGAGCCCCTGCACCTCAAATTGCCACAGG
>CAZKZI010000126.1:0-9503 GCA_964557205.1 uncultured Lentisphaeraceae bacterium | reverse complement strand
GCGCACCCGGCATGGCGTGTCTTGCGAGGTTCTTGCTTTCATGACAAGTGAAACCACTCGCGACGACTGGAAGCGGCTGGAGAGCGTCACCTACGAGGCCAGCGAACGGCGGGCCGCGGAGCACGGCTGCCGTCTTGAGCCTTGGTGGATCGCCGATCCGGACATGACGCCCGCGCGTGTCAACCAGATCATTGGTTCCCGGGGTATTCGGGGCGTGATCATTCCGAATGTCAGCCGGCAGTTCTTCGCGGACTGGGGCGGGACGTTGCCGGTCGAATGGGATCGGTTCTGCACGGTGGAGATCGGCGGGAGCCTGCGGAAACCCGCCATCCACCATGTCCAGCATGACCATCAAGCCGGCCTGTTCATGGCGACGGAAAGGCTGGAAGCGCTCGGCTACCGCCGGATCGGGCTGTGCCTGAGGACCGAAGACGACCAGCGGACCCATCATCGCTGGTCAGGGGCCTACCTGGTTTGGCGGAGGCTGAAAGGCTACGAGACGGACCTGCAGCCGCTGATCGTGGAGGAATTCGAGCCTGTGGCGGTGCGCCGTTGGATCCGAAAGAACCGATTGGAGGCCATCATCAGCCCCGGAATCCTGCCGCTCCGCGAGTGGGGTCTGCGGGTGCCCGAAAAACTCGGGTTTGCTTCGCTCGACTTGTGGGGGGAACGTGCGGCTTCCGTGGCTGGCATTGATCAGCAGCGGGATGAGCTTGCCGCAGCCGCGGTGGATATGCTGATGACCCTGCTGTGGCGCAATCAGAGAGGTGTTCCCGAGCATCCCATGAGCCTGCTTCTCCCCGGTCGCTGGGTGGCGGGAGAGACGGTCCGGCAACTTCGAAGCCTGCCTGTGAGACCTGCGGCGATCGAGGACGAGCGCCTCGTCTGGCCCGGCGGATCGCTGTGACCCCGCTGTTCTTGGAAAACGCCGAAATGCGCCGGATTTGGTGCGGGCGCGGGGTGCGCAAGTCCCGGCGCCTGAGGCTCACCCCGCTAAGCCCGTGTCAAAGCGTTGGCGGAGACGAAGAGATTACGGCGTCGGAACGGGACGGGACTCTCGACGAGCAGAAGCGCCTTCAGCGTTTCGAACCCTCCCGCAAACCACGGGCGGTGCAGGAAGCAGGGCGGGGAATCCGTCCAGGCGGGCGGAGGCAGAGAGGCTTCGCGGCAGAGGGTTTCGGCCACCGCAGCCAGATAGGCGTTGCATTCGGCTTGCGTTTCCGCATCCAGCCAGACAGGCGCTTCGCTGACAAGCGCGTACTTCTCTGCCGGGGTCGGGCTTCGTTCCCTGAAATCGTCGAGGAGGTCACCCAGAAGTTCCAGAGACAGGGGTGCCCCGCGCCGAGTCTCGTCCCTCCACACTTGGCTGATGGCTCTTACTGACTTGCGTTCGGGGTTCACGGTATCTCCAACTGTTGGCACATTTCTTCGAGGGCGAAACGGGTTTTGGGCTGTATCTGGTTCCGAGGATAATAGCGCTCGACGATACTCAGAACCACCTCAGCGCTCCGCAGCCCCAGGCGCCCCATCAGGAACCGGATGTCCCTTATATCCGTCTCGTCCTTGCCAAGCCGCATGCTCATACACTTCATGGCCAGCAGATACTCCGGCACCGCCACATACACTTTCAGGTTGGGCAGGTCGAGTAGCGGCTGGGTCTCGCCCTTGTCGCTGAGAAACCCCTTCACGGCGTCATTCAGCCAACCCTCTGCGGCGGCGCACTCTCGCGTCACCTCCGCGGCGGCCTTGTAAACCAGCTCCTTGGGTGCGAACACGGCGTCCACATCTTTTGTGCTGAGTCGGGCCTTGTGTGCCAAGACCATCGCCGCTCCGCCGAAGAGCACGATCTCTCCTACGACGTCACGCGCGGCCAGCAACTCGGATAGACGGGCAAGATAAGCTTCAATTTCTTTCCGATCCATGTTTTAAGGATAGCACGCCCAATCCTTGGCAACAAGCTCGATGCGCGATGCGCAGCGTCGTAATCGGTTGGTGACAGGGGGGAATGCGAAAAGGGTGGCCCTCTACGCTTCGTCGACCTGCATAGTCGCGCCAGTTCCGCCGTCGACCGTGCCGCTTCCACACGAATTAATCCCAAGTGGAGCTATTGAGACTTGCATAAGTAAGTGACAAGCCTTTGTGGTAGGGACGGTTCCCCGAACCGTCCGCGGACGCCTCGGGGAGGCGTCCCTGCCGATGAACTCCAGGGTACGCTGATCCGGATATGCTGAGCCGGGGGAGAGAGAAGTGCTAAAGTTCGAGAGTGCTAAAGTTGGGAGAGAGTTTAACCGCAAAGAACGCAAGGAACGCAGAGAAAGTGAGTTGACCTTTGTGTTCCCTGAGTTCTTTATGGCGCGATCAGTAACGACGGGTTGTACGATACGTCTGCTGTGCAGGCCGCGCTGAAGGCGTGAGCAGGTGCGCCGTCGCGGCTGGTTTTCGGGCCGGCGCAAACGTCGTCGCCGCCTGTGGGGATTGAGAACGAACTGCTCGCGCTGCAGCCAGGCCGGGTGTAACCGGCTCCGTCAATTTCTTCTACAGCCCCACGACATGCAGCGTTTTGCCTTCGGACACGAGCGTCTGCCAGGTCAGCTTGGCTTCCCAGCTCACGGCCGGATTGCGGTCGAAGACCGCCAGCCACCCTTCGGTCAGGCCCATGCGGTCGAGATAGCCGAAGAGCTGGGCGTGCGCGGCCTCTGGACGGTACTGGCTTTTCATCTTGAGTTCAAGCGCGTAACGGCTGCCCTGCCAGCAGACCAGCAGGTCGATGCGCTGGCGTCCGAGCGCGTACTCGCGCACGATCTGTCCGCCGCCGTTGATCACCCGCTGGAGGAAGGCCTGCAAAATGATGTGCGGCGCAGCCTCGCGGTATTCGTAGCGCTCCTGCCAGATCTCGCTGTTCTCGCGCCAGAACCCCTGGAAGGCCCGGAGCATCCCGGTCATGTCGAGGCGGTCGCCGTCGATCCAGGGCGCCTGCGGGATCATGCGCGTCATCTGCTGCTGCGTGTTATAGGCCAGCGTACGCAGAATAACCTCGGCATAAATCGGGTTGGCCGGCAGAAGGACGCCGCTCTCCTGTTTCAGAATGCCGAGATCGAGTACGTAGCGGCAGTCATCAGACAATAAATCAAACGCCTCTTCGCGGCCCAGGATCACGGGTTCCACAATCTTCCGCACGCGCGGCTCCTTGAGGCGTTCGAGCAGGCTGTCAATATGCGTGTCGCGGCGGTGCAGGAGGACTTCGGCGGCTTGGTCGATCAACGCCCCCGTGACCGGCTGTGTGAAATCACTGTTAAGAAGCTTCTCAACGCATTCACGCGCCAGCGCGTTCACCAGCCAGGGCTGGCCGCAGCTCCAGTGAAGCACGCGGTCAAAGGCCGCCTCCTCGAAGAGCTGCCCTGTCTCGGTTGTGTGCTGCCCGTACAGCGCTATGATCTCTGTCCGCGTGAAGTTCGTCAGCGTCAGCGCCTCCGTCACGATATTGAAGGGGCTCGCCGAACCGAGCGTCTCGCTGTCCGGACGGACCTGGGCCTTGTAGTCACGGATATTGCGCATGCCGACCAGGGCGACGGAGACCGGGAAGGGCGCCATGTCGCGGTTGACGTAGCCGTCGCGGAGTTGGCGCAAAAAAGAGATCATCGTCTGACCGGAGAGGCAGTCCGCCTCGTCGAACAGCACGACCAGCGGCTTGCCCGCAGCCTGCGCAAGTTGGCTGAGCAGACTATTCACCGCCATGGTGTAGTCGAAAATATCCACTGTTGGTCGCGGTTGTGTCTTGAAGGCCGGATGCCAAATCAGCCCGTTCAGCATAGCGCGTGCGATTGCCGGGACACCCCGTTCAGCATCTGGGATGCCCTGCACCGTCTCCAGCGAACAATAGAGGGCAACATGCGTAGCCTTGGCGTTCAGATCTCGCGCCAGCGCCTTGAGCAGCGTGGTCTTTCCCGACTGACGCGCGGCATGAATCACGAAGAACTGCTTCGTGGCGATCAGCCCAGGCAGTTGCGGCAACCGTTCCAGCACGGGCACCAGATAGTGCTCCTCCGGGATGCAGGGGCCGGCGATATTGAAAAACTTCGACATGACGACACTCCTGATTAATGAGCGGTGATAGAATACCAAAAGGAGGGGGCAGGTGCAAACCGCCAGCCGGTTTCATTCAGCAATTCTAATTATGGCAGCCACCATCGGGATCGAAATCGAAATCGGGATCGAAATCGACGAAAAGCGCTCGAACCCGAACCCGATCCCGATCCCGATAGCGATTTCGACCGAATCTGTTTGCCAAATTTAGAATTGCTGGTTTTCATTGGGGGTATGAGCCGGAAAACGGCAAGGCACACGACGTCGTCGCCACACGTCGTCGGAGGCACTACGGTCTTCTAGGTTTACGTAAGAATTAGTTCCGGTTGTGTCGGAACGGCTCCGTCCTGTAACCTGATCACGTAACTGTGGTTTAGGTTCCGCGCCGGATGTGATGGACGGAGCGGACCGGAAGCAAATAGGAGTAAAAAAGATGAACGCAAGGCAAACGGTCAGGAAGGCGGTATTGCGCGTAACCGTAGCGGCGGTTGTGGCGCTGGCGCAGGGCGCTCTCGGCGCGGACGGGACGTGGACCAACTTGGCAGGCGGCGTCTGGAGCACGACCGGCAACTGGGACGGGGGCACGGTTGCAGACGGAACGAATGCGGTCGCGGACTTCAGCACGCTGAATCTCTCCGCCAATGCTGTGGTCAACAACGATGCCACGCGCACCGTCGGTCAGTTGCGCTTCGGCGACACGACGCCGAGCCACAATTGGAGCCTTGAGAATTCAGCCTTGACGCTGGCTGTGATTTCCGGTACGCCTGCCATCACCGTAAATAACCAGACTGCGACCATCAGTTTGGTTCTGCAGGGAACACAGGGCTTCGTCAAGCAAGGTTCTGGCACGCTGAAGATTAGCGGAAGAAGCACGATGGCGGGAGATATCACGGTCAGTCAAGGTATGATTGAAAATACATTCGGCGGTTTGCGAGACACATCGGGAAGAGTAACGGTGTCTGCCGGGGCAACTCTGTATGTGCGTTCCGGGTGGGGCGCGTATGACGGCCGGTATGAGATGACGAATTCAATCACCCTTTCTGGAACGGGAAAAGATGCCACCTACGGGGCGTTACACGGTTTGGAGAATTTGTCCTGCAACGGCCCCATCACCTTGCTGACCGATTCGAAGATCACGCAGGACTGGAACAACTTTTATCTGGACGGCGCGATCAGTGGAACAGATAAGAATCTGATTCTGGGTGCTGAGAATGCGCCCGACCAGCCGGGGCTCTTTGTCAATAGATCAATGTCACTTGGAAGCGGCGCGCTCACGGTTATCGGGGGCGGGTATGTGAGGTTGAACGCAGCCAACAGTTTCAGCGGCGGAACCACCGTCAGCAAAGGCAGCTCAGGGTCTCTATTGATCGGGCATGTCAACGCGCTGGGCACCGGCGGCTTGACGGTGAACAGCGGGGTCGTTAATCTGAACACAAAGAGTATTTCAATTCCCTCCTTGAGCGGCAGCGGCGGCATCATTACGGATACCGGCGCGGCGGGCACGACCACGCTGACCGTGACCCAGTCTGTGGCGACCACCTATTCAGGCGTAATCAGCAACGGTACGAGCCGAGTCATGGCCGTCACAAAAACAGGTTCCGGCACGCTGGCGCTTGCCGGCAGGAACACGTACAGTGGTGCCACCACGGTCAATGCCGGCAGTTTGGTCGGGGTCACAGGCGGTTCCTGCATGAACAGTTCCGTCACCGTTGCGGACGGCGCGTCCAACGGCGTGCAGGTAGCCGCTTTTGGCGGGCAGTGGGCGTGCAGCAACCTCACGTACAGCACCGGGACAACGACGCTGGACATCAATTTCGGCAGCGCGATGCCGAGCACCACCATTGCGCCGCTTCGGGTGGCCGGGGATTTGGATATGGGCACTGTCGGCATCAGCGTCCGCAACGGGCTCTGGCCCGCCACTCCCGGTACCTATCCGCTGGTCAGCTATTCCGGCGTTTTGTCCGGCACCGTGCTTGGAACCCCCTTGGTGTTGCCCTCTGGTCTGACCGCCACGATTGTCAGCAATGAGGGCAGCAAGCGCATCGACTTGAATGTGACCGTTGTGACCTGGAGTCCGTCTTCCTACAATACCTGGACCAACCTGGTCAGCGGCAATGCAAGCGGTTCATGGGAGAACTCCGCTAACTGGTCAAACAATTTCCCTAATGGCGTGGACGCAATGGCTGATTTCAGCACGCTCAACATCACCGCCGATGCGTTTGTCAACAACGATGCGCCGCACACCGTCGGCCAGTTGCGTTTCGGCGACACCTCGCCGAGCCATAACTGGAATCTGACGAATGCCGCCCTGACATTGACAACAACCCTTGTCCAGCCGGTGATCGACGTGAGCAACCAGACGGTGACGGTCAGCTCTGTCCTGCAGGGAACACAGGGTTTCGCCAAGCAAGGTTCTGGCACGCTGGAGATTAGCGGAAAAAGCACGATTGCGGGAGCTATCATGGTCAGTCAAGGGATGCTCTTAAGTAATTATGGCGGACTGCGAAACACAACTGGAAGCTTGATCGTGTCTGCGGGCGCAACACTTTTTGTGCGTTCGGGGTGGGGCGCGAATGACGGCCGGTATGAGATGACAAACTCAATCTTCCTCTCGGGAACAGGAGTGTCTGCCAACATCGGAGCGTTGCACGAGATGGAGAACGTTACATTCACCGGCCCCATCACCTTGCTGACTGATTCGAAGATCACGCACAACTGGAGCGGGTTCGTAGTAAGCGGGCCAATAACCGGCGCAGATAAAAATCTGGAGCTTGGGATTACAGTTGACGGTCAGTATCCTATTGAAGTCAATGGCCGTGTGAATCTTGGCGCAGGAGCGCTGACGATCAACAGTGTGCAGGGCGGCGGTTCTCCCGCTGGATACGCGGTTGGGCTCAACGCGGCCAATACCTTCAGCGGCGGAACCGTACTGACCAACTACGCCAGTCTGCGGCTGGGCAATGCCGGGGCGCTGGGCAGCGGAGGGTTGACGCTCTACCCGAACAGCAAATTGAACTTGAACACGTACAGTGTCATTGTGGGCGCGTTGAGCGGTCCGGGCGGCATCATCACGGATGACGGCGCGGCAGGCACGACCACGCTGACCGTGACCCAGTCTGTGGCGACCACCTATTCCGGCGTGATCAGCAACGGCGCGAACCGCGTGCTCGCCCTGGTGAAATCAGGCAGCGGTCTCCTGACGTTGTCGGGAACGAACACGTACACGGGCGCGACGGCGGTCTCGAACGGCACGCTGGCTGTCAGAGGCGCTCTTTCGTCAAGCGCCGTGACTGTCTGCACGGGTGCAGCCTTCGCCGCCGGCACCACGGGTGTTGTGGGCCGCGCAACGCTCGGCGGCACGCTGACCTTTGAAACCAACAGCCGTCTTTTGGTGGATGTGGCATCAGCTACGGCGGACGCGGTGTCCGCGGCCGGCAACGTCACGCTCACCGGAACGGTCACGCTGGAAGTCAGCGGCGATCAGACGCGGGGCGGAAGTTGGAAAGTGCTGGAGTCCACCGGCGGCACCATCACGGGCACCTTCGTCCTCTCCGGCGCCCGGAACGGATCGTCGCTCACGAAGAGCGCCGACGACAAGGAAATCTGGCTGAACATCCCGCGGAAGGGCACGCTGATCCGGATATTCTGAGCCGGGGGAGAGAGAAGTTCTAAAGTTCTAAAGTTCGAGAGTTCTAGAGTTGGGAGAGAGTTTAACCGCAAAGAACGCAAGGAACGCAGAGAAAGTGAGTTGATCTTTGTGTTCCCTGCGTTCTTTGCGGTGATTTTTTCTCAGTGAGCCAATACGGTTTTTAGGGGGAGTGATGGGAAATCGAATCGTGAGCTATGGGGTGGGGGCGGTCTTTGCTTGTTGTGTCCCGTTTTTGTGCGTGTTGTCGGCAGAAGTGCGGGAGATACGCGCGGCGGATTACGGCGCGGTGAGCAACGACGGGCTGGATGACACGCCTGCGGTGCAGGCTGCGCTGAGGGCGTGTGCAGGAGCGCCGTCGCGGCTGGTCTTCGGTCCTGGGCAGTATGATTTTTATCCAGACCGCGCGCCGGAGCGCTATCTCTTCGTCAGCAACAATGATGAAGGGCTGAAGCGTATCGCCTTCCCGCTGGAGAAGAGCGAGAACCTTGAGATCGATGGACAGGGCGCGCTCTTTATGTTCCGGGGCTGGATCACGCCGTTCGCGCTGGACCATGCGAAGAACATCACGCTCAAAAATTTCTCGATGGACTGGACACGCACCTTTCACAGCGAGGGCAAGATCCTGGAGGTCCATACCAACGGCCTCACCGTCGGCTTCTCGGAGGCGTTCCCGTATGAAGTCCGCAACGGCATCCTGGTGTTCACAGACGGCAAGAAGAGTCAGGAACCGCAGACCACGGTCAAAGGGTCGGAACTGACGTACCCATATGGTGGCCTGCTGGAATTCGATGCGCAGAAGCGCGAGACCGCCTACATGGTGTGGGACTACTGGGTGAAAGGCGGGGTCACGGCGCAGGAACTTGGACCGCGCAAGGTCCGCATCACGTTGCCGAGACTGACTGGGACGGTCGGCAACATTTTGGTCTTCGCTCCGAGTCACCGCGACTGTCCGGGTATTGTGGTCAGCGACAGTTCAAACGTGACGGTCAGCCACGTGAACCTCTATCATTGCGGCGGCATGGGCGTGATCGCCCAGCGCAGCCGGGACATCACCGTCGATCATGTACAAGTCACGCCTGCACCGGGCAGCGATCGAGTCGTCAGCATCACGGCTGATGCGACGCACTTCGTGAACTGCTCCGGCAAGATCACCTTGAGCAACTGTCTCTTCGAGAACCAGAAAGACGATGCGACCAATGTTCACGGCATCTATGCCCGCGTGGCGCGTCTGCTTGCTCCGGACAGGATCGAGGTGCAACTGATCCATCCGCAGCAGCTTGGGTTTGATTTCATTGTGCCGGGCGGGAAGCTCGAACTGGTGCATGGTCCGAGCCTGGTCACCTACGGCGAGGCAATCGTGAAAGCCGTCGAGCGGGTGAACAAGGAGTTTACGCGCGTCACGCTGACGCAGCCGTTGCCGGCTGAGAGCGTGGTCGGCGATGTGGTGGCGAGCGCAGACGGTTATCCCGAGACCTGAATTCACCACTGCGTGATCCGCAACAACCGCGCGCGCGGCATCCTGCTCGGCTCGCGGGCGAAGATGGTGATCGAAGAAAATGTGTTTCACACGGCCGGCGCGGCGATTTTGTTAGAGGGCGACGGACGCTTCTGGTATGAGCAGGCGGGCGTGCGCGACTTGGTGATCCGGAAGAACACGTTTGATAACTGCAACTTCGGCGTGTGGGGCAAGGCGACCATTGATGTCGGGGCAGGCATCGAGAAAGAGTGCCGGGCGACCAGCCGTTACAACCGCAACATCGTGATCGAGGAT